>JAQCGA010000126.1 GCA_027619145.1 bacterium
AAAAATCACCTGCCCGGTACCCGCCTCTTCAAGTGCAGCCCGAAGTTCTTCATACGTCCGAACCGTTACGTCCCCACCTTCCAGGATATCCGAATACCCTTTCCCACCGCCAATCGGATTTCCTGTCGGATTCCCTTCCGCACCAAATGTCGTATGTGCATCCGAAACTCCCATCTCGTCCCACCAGCGAGCGCATCGATCTGTCAACACACCATTGCCTATTTTTCGGACCATTTCAATCATGCCGCCCCCTCGTTTGCAACCCCACAATACTGCATTGCCGTTAGCGCATACACCTTTGCTGCATTTTCAATTCGTTCCACAGACACCCACTCGTTGTCTGAATGTGCCGTCTCGTTCGAAGGTCCATAATAAAATGTGGGCACCCCGCTTCCAGAAACGTATAGATTCGCATCTCCCACAATACGCCGCCCCACAAAAGCTGCTTCGTCCCCAACCACCACCTGGTGCGCCCATGCAGCAGCCTCTACAGACAAATCGTCTTGCTCTGTTTCAAATGGTTCCCGTTCTTGCACCATTTCCACAGAAAACTTCAAATCACCTGCGATTGCGGACGGAGAAGCCAGGGACTTCAGCTCTGTCAAAACCGATGCCGCCGTCTTCCCTGGCAACCATCGCCGCGTTCCTGTTAGCGTAAGCTTCGACGGCGTTCGGTTAAAATAATCGCCCGCCTGCACAATCCCCAGATCAATCCGTTCGGTCCCGGCCAACGGATGTGCGGCCCCTCCATCCAGTTCTTCTTGGCGCTTTGTGATCCGTGCAATCAGCTCCCCCAGAAACCGAATCGGGTTTTCCCCAAACGGCACGTAATTTGTATGCGTGCCACCCTTTGCAGAAGTTAAGGTGATGGTAAATACCATAGACCCCATACTCATCACCCACAACTCGTCTGCACCTTCTACAATCAAAATTCGATCACATGCCGCACGCCCGCTTTTTATATCCTCAATCAACGCCAGCGGCCCATCTTTATTCGCCTCGGGCTCCTCATGCCCCACCACCGCGCTCAACAACAAATCGCCCTTCAATCGTACCCCAGAAGCCAACAACGCCTTCGCCGCTCCCAGAACAGCCGCCATACCGCTTTTCATATCCGTAGAACCGCGCCCGTAAATTCGATCTCCCTCCCGACGCACCGGCGTACAATCCCCGATCGGAATCGTATCCAGATGTCCGTTCAGATTCAACGTAGGCCCGCCACCTGTACCGCAAATCCGCGCATACAGGTTCGACCTACCCGGTGTCACCTCCCGCACATCCACCTCCAAGCCAAGATCCCGCAACTGCGATGCATAACAAAGACACACCTCGGCCTCGTCCATGGTCACACTCGGGATTTCCACCAACGTCAACGCCTGCTCGGCCATCCATGCCCCATCCATCGCTCCCAAAATTTCTTTCTCTGTGTTCATGGCGTCACCTCTTTGCACGCCAGGACAAATGCCTCCGACGTGGACGTATATCCCACGTTCGCCTCAACAAACCGGACCCCCAACCAGGTAGCCCACTGCTCTGCCTCCGTCTCTGGATACTCTGTGGTACTGCAACAATCTCGCAGCACAGCCACCCTGTAATTTCGATACATCGCATCCGTTACCGTTGTGCCCAAACAGATCCGCAAATCAAACCCAACCACCACCAGATTGCGTACCGAAAGGCTTCGCAACAAAGAATCCAGATGCGTCTCAAAAAAACCGCTATACATCTGCTTCTGAATAAAATGATCGCCCTCTTCTGGTGCAATCACCTTCGAAAAAGAAAGCACATCGTTCGGCTCCTGCCAGGCCTCCAGCACATCTATCCCACACGTCCGAATCGACATATTCCGCCACTCCGTGTGTTCATTCGTAGACGGTGCCAGATAATTATTCAGGTAAATAACCGGCAAACCCACCGCCCGGGCAGCATCTTTTGCCGGACGAATATGGTCCACCACAATGTCCTTGTTCCGCTGCACAGCCGCTCGATACAACTCCGGCGCATCACCCAGATCACAATCGTCGTCGTACCCCTTCCCGTACACATCCACCATCAAAAACGCCGTCTCTTCCAGTTTGAATTCCAACTCCTCGCTGGCGTAACCTTTATGTGCATCTGGTGGATACTGGCGGTAGTACCGTCCAGAAAACCGTATCGAATCGCTCATCATTATCCTTTCATCTCCCGTTCAAAAACCCTGAATTCCGGAGGCAATCCCGGCATTCCACTTTCCTGGGTAGCCACGTACGCGCCCACCCGATTGGCCAGCTCTGCACAGGTCTCGGCATTCTGCCCCGCAAGCATCCCCACTGTAAACGCAGCCGCAAAAGCATCTCCAGCACCCACGGTATTCACCACCTCAACATGTATGCCCGGTGCCACCATCTCTCCGCCGGAACCCATTACCCGACAACCCCTGCTCCCCACCGTAACCAAAACCCACGAAATGCCAAAGCGCTCCCGCACCTGCTGAAGAAATGCCGCCCCATCCTGCTCTCCTCCCAGATACTCCCGTAAAACTCGAATCTCTTCTCCGTTCAATTTAAGCATATCCGCCATGTACAACGAGTTCAGCACCACCTCTTTGGAGTGGTACTCTTGACGAAAGTTTAAGTCCAGCACCTTTAAACAATCGTCCGGTAGCCCAGCCACAAACCGCTGAATCGTCTCCCGGCTCACCCGCGCACGCTGTGCAAGCGTACCAAAACAAACGGCCTGCACAGACTCAACCAGAACCTCCATATGTTCTTCCCAATGAATCGCATCCCATGCCACCGGTGCCAGAATCTCGTATTCCGGATCACCGCCTACCAGCCGCACTTCTACCGCGCCCGTCGGATCCCTATCATCCTGCTGAACAAACCCTACATCCACACCCTTTTCCGCCAGCACCCGCAACGCCTCCGCACCGTCCGGATCGCTTCCCACCCGGCTGACCAGACAAACCTCGGCCCCCAGCGATGCCGCAGCCACCGCAAAATTGGCCGGTGCCCCTCCCAACCTCGATCCATCCGGAAACCGATCCCACAACACTTCTCCAAGCGCAACAATCCTGGGGCGCTCCTGTTTCTGCTCGTTCAACGCCATGCCTAAATAGCTACTTTCACCGGCTTCTTCTGCACCACGGACTTATAAGCAGCCTCGGAAAGCCGCGCTACCTGAAGTGCAAAATCAGGTAACTCGTAGCCCCGGCCACCACTCCGAATCCACGCAAAAAAAGCCTCGTCCGGTGAGGTCTCCTTGATCCTTGCCGGAATACGCATTGGCTCGCCATTTACCATGACAGATTCCACCTTCCACTGATGCAACTGAAACACAATACAACCCGCACTGCCGTGAATCGCAATCCGCTCATCGTGCCGGCTCGCGTTGCCAAACGTATTCAACGTCCCCAGCGCACCGCCTTTAAACCGCACATTTACAACTGCATTGATATCTACCTTCATGTCAGCATTGTCCATAAATGCCGTCACTTCGGCGGGTTCCAATCCTGTAATCCACAACGCAGAAGCCACCAGGTGGCTACCCGTGTCCATAAACATCCCACCGCCGGATAGTTCCGGGTCCAGCCGCCATCCTTTGATCCCGCCCCAGTTCTGCGTTACATACGCCACCACGCCGCGCAACTCGCCAACGGCCCCCGTCCGTACCAGCTCGCGTGCGTACATATGCGGTGCATAATAATTCCGCTGATAACTCACCTGCAAAAAGCGCTTCTGCTTTTCGGCCAGAGCGATCAACGCCTTTGAATGTCGCGTAGATGTCGTCAGCGGTTTCTCCACCAGCACATGCAATTCTCTCTCCAGGGCCAACCGGGCCTGCTCATAATGCATCGAATGCGGCGAACTGATAAACACCGCATCCAGCTCCTCCTGGCGTACCATCTTCTTGTAATCTTCATAGTGCGCAATTTCGCGCCCGTATTTCTCCATCAGTGTGCGCGCCTGTGCCCCATCTGGGTCCGCCACGCAAACCAGAGTCACATCGTTATCCGCCAGAATCCGCGGCACGTGTGCACCCCGCATATTGCCACCGCAGCCAATCAACCCCAGCCGAATCTTCTTCTTTGCCATCACACGCTCCTCCAGTTCACCTCAATTACCTTTTGGCCTCCCACGACCTCAACCCCACTAATTTCTCA
Source organism: bacterium (assembly GCA_027619145.1). Next base: position 4,142 of record JAQCGA010000126.1, read on the forward strand.
CCCAATTCCGTCAACTCAGCCGTCCGGTACTCCCGCTGTTCAATCCCACGAGGATCCCCCGGAAATGCTTTTCCACTTGGAGACAGCTTTTCTCGCCACATTCGGATACGCTGCTCCCGACCCTCCTTATTGTCTTCTTGAGCTGGAGACATCGTAATATACTGCGCCAGCCGTGGAAGATCCGAGGTGTTCTGGCCATTGCCGTGTGGAAGCAGGCTGTGCCAGATCAGCAAATCGCCTGCTTTTCCGGGAATCGCCTTCACCTCCAGGCCCTCCAGATTTGGACGGCGCGGATCTCTGTCTTCTGGCTGTGTCTTCACCCACTCCTCAAATGTTCGGTGGAACCCCGGCACGCACTGGAACCCGCCCTGGTTCTCTGCCGTATCCGTCAGGTACAAAACGCCCTGTACTTTCAGCCCGGCAAGTGGAACCGACGTATCCATATCCCAATGCACCATCCCCTTATGATCCCAGTCTGGCTTATCCGGACGTGCCGGAGGTTTCATATTCGCACGATCCATACTTACCCACAACTTTTCTGTACCCCAGATCTCCGAAAACACCTCGTGTACACGCGGGTGTTGCCTGTTATTCCACAGAGCCTGATGCTGGTACACCTCCACCATACCCCCGGTCCGATGCGGCTCCCGGTACCAATCATCCGGATCGTCCCGATCCATCCCCAGGAAATTCCACACCAGATCTACCACCGCATCCAAATTCTCCTGTGGTACCGCATTATGAACCACCACATACCCGTTCTCTTCCCAGAACGCCCTGTCACCCTCGCTCAAAACTCCCATACGCTCTCCTCATCTCATCGAGCCAATTGTGACCGTACAAATTTCAAATTTCGCAACGAATTCGCCTCTAATGCCCCAAACTCGGTCTCCGCAACCTCAAATATATCCGGGTGAATATCCAGATGTGTTTCCACCACCACAAACCCCTCGTACCCATCCTCCTTCAGCGCCCGGAACTGTCCGGGCCAATCCACCACACCTTCTTCCGCCAACGCCCATTTTCCAGATACCGCATTAAAATTCTTCACGTGCATATGCGTAACCAGATCCTTCAACGCCTCGTATTCATCTGGAAACGGAACCGCAGAACCAGCCCGAGCAGAATTTCCCGGATCCCAGCAAAGCCCCATACGATCCACCCCAATTTCCCGAACCATCTGCGCGGCTTCCACACCTGTTGCACCCCAGCATACCGCTTCATTTTCCAGCACCAGACGACAACCCGCCCGGGCGGCAATCTCCGCCATCTCATCCAGCCGGCCCATCACCGCTCCCGGAACGTGCCCTTCTTCTGCTCGTTCAAACCCAAAACAAGAAACCAGATCTGTGCCCCAGCGCTTCGCCCATTCACAAGCGCGGGGTAACCCATTTTCGATCCCATCCAGCACAGCAGGATCATCTACCGATCCCTTAAAAAACCCTGGAGAAACCGCAGATACCTCCAACCCTGCATCTTGAATTCGCGCATAAAACACCTCCAGTTCCGCATCCGAAACCCGAGGGAATCGTCCACCAACCAGAGAACGTACCTCAACAAAAGACACACCCCATTGGGCGGCCAGATCGATGGCACGCTCCGGATCTTTGCGGTTGATCTCATCTGTAAAAATGGAAACCTGCATCGAAAGCCCTCCCCCCGCCCGGCTTTGCCGGGCATCCCTCTCCCACGTTGCGGGAGAGGGGCCGATGGTAACATCAAACCCTGCTACGGCTGCGAAGCGCCGAGGTTGAGGCAACCGGAGCCCTCGTGCGTCCTCTTGATACCTGAAGCGCCTTCGCTGCGTCCTTCCACAAGGCCGATTGGGGAAATTTTTAAATACCCGCTATCCAGGTAACCCTGCAATCATCTCCTCAGACGTACACGAATACTTCCCGTACATCTCCAGAAACATCACCGCACCACGGGTCTGCCACAATCCTTCCTGCGACTCAAAAGATTCCATCCCCGTACCGCAGTCCCGCAAGACAATCACCTCATACCCCCGCTTATGCATCTCCACCGTACCGTAATTTCGCAGCAAGATACAGGCATTCGTATTGAACCCCAGATAAAACAAAAACAGAATCCCTTCCTGCTTACAATACCGGTGCAACTCCTCTCCGTTATAGATGACCGCCTCACCCTCCTTCACCTGCACAAGTGGATGTAAGCGGCGCCTTTTCCTTCGTGCGATTAGCTCCTGTTCTCTCGATTCTGCAGGCCGGGCGTAGGATTGAAAATTGCCACGTTTCTGCCGAAACTCCGATGGTGGCCAATCATCGCGAGGACCATCTGCCCGCTCGTCTTCCTCGATCAGCTTCACCCAGGCTGGATGATATTCAGCCAGACCCGGCGCAGGCGCATGGATCAAACGCATCCCTGCCTTACGACAGGCACCCAGCAATGGAACAATCTTGTCCTCCACAATCGTCTGCGTCCGTTCTGCCGTCTCTTTCAGATAATGCCCATCCCACACATCCACCAGCACCAGCGCCGCCTGGGAAAGCGGAACCTGCCAATCCAGGTGTGCGTACTTCGTATTCTTCTCCGTCCACTCTACCCCTGGGTCTACGTGCCAGCGATAATACCGGGGCTTAATATGGAGTGTACCGCTCATCCTCTCCTCCTTCACAAGAAACTTATGCACCTGTCTCGGCAACCAGCGTCAATTCTGCTTTCCCATTGACACCTGCAACAATTGGAAACACTTTCTCTTTCGGAGCCCCTTCACCCGGCACGTACTTCACCGTTGGAGGAAAGTATGCGTACAGCGCTGTATGTCGAGGATTCGCCGAACGATTCGGTCCGGACCCATGCACCAGCAAACTGTGAAACAGCAGCACATCTCCTGCCGAAAGCGGCACCTCCACCTGTGCAGACAGGTCCACATCGGTACGGTCCGTAAGCGCCTCATCCTGATCCCGAGCAATCCGTCCCCACTCCTGCAAACCCCATTCGTGACTCTTCGGAATCACACAAATACACCCATTTTCAGATGTTGCATCGCTCAACGCAATACTCACGGTCACCAGCGTGGGCGGATCCATAGGCCAGTATGCCGAATCCTGGTGCAGCCCATGGGAAGAACCGTGGAACGCAGGCTTCAGCATCAGTGTGCTCCGGAACAACAACAGATCCGGCCCAATCAGTGCCTGCACCACCTTCACCAGATCCGGGTGTGTAGCCAGAGCACGGAACACCTCCGAAAACTCCCGCGTCTGCTCCACCTTCCGAAGCACCGGTACATCGCCTATCTCGGCATCTTTTGCGTACGGCTCCCGCTGAAAATGGCGAAACGCCGGATCTCCCTTCGCCTCCAGGTTCACAGCCAGCCGGTGCAACCGCTCAATCTCCGCCTCACACGCCTCTATCTCTCCAACAGACAGCAGCCCGCGCACGACCAGATAACCTTCTCTCTCAAAAAATACTTTCTGCTCATCCGGATGCACCAGACACCTCCTGCGAAAAATACATGGTTACACACTCAACGCATTAACCAACCACGCCACCGAACCCTTATCTGAAAATATCAGATTTTCAACGACACCGGAATATGCCTCTTTCGTCGTCCCGAATATCGTCTCTACATCTTCTCTGGCCACCCGACAGTTCCGCCCATCGACCAGAGCTTCCAGCCGCAAAGGGCGTGGTGCCAGCACCGATGCTACCGCGTCCAGATCTCCGGCGCATAGCGCCCCAGGAACCACCACATCGTACGGGACATAACAAAACCGATTCTTCAACACACTTTGGAAGCCTGCCAGCGTACCTCCGGCGCACACCGCACAAATATCGTGCTCGAACAACGCCCCCAGCAAGGCAAGCAATCCTCCCAACGGTTCCGGGCCAGAAACCGGCTGTTCTTCATCTCCCAGCGGATCCACCAGCGGATCTTCAAAACCTGCCGAATTCGGCGAAACAAACGAATCCCCCCACAGCGCAAACCGCGCACCCTCCATATCCTCGCGGGAGCGCAAATATCGCAAAACCGAACGCAAATCTCGCAATCGGGAACCCAGAAGTGTTTGCCCCATCATCAATTCCGTAGACGCAAGCGACGTGGCCCCACTGCGCGGGCGGCGAGACTCGTCCGGACGCGTCTCCCCTGTCCCTCTCACATCGGGCAAACAGATTGTAATACCGGCCTTCAGCAAATCCGCAATCACACTGGAGCGCTCTCGCAAGAAACCAGCCTTCCCCTCTTGCGAAAGCCCCACAACAACTGAAGCACCTGCTGTAGTCTCTTTCCGAGCCAGCAAAAGAACCGGCACCACAATGCCCGGTTCTACCTGCAGAACCACTCGTTCAACTCGAATCGCTTCTACATCCTCCACACGAAAATCGGACACCTTCGGATCGTCCAGCGGCTCCACATTCCCCAGTTGCTCCGCCCACAATCTCTGTACGCACAGACGACGCTCCTCTCCATTCAAATCGGAAAGTTGCTTTCGAACATCCACGGCGCGGCTCTCACCAATCTCTTCCCACAACTCGTGCAGGGGCCGCGCTGGATACCTCTCCTCTGCTTCCGATGTAAAACACCGAAGGTCCCCATCTGGTCGACGCTCCTGCACATCCTCTACAGGAAGCTCAATTCCCAACCAGCGCTCCAGCAACGGGTGAATCATCTTCCGGTGAAAAGGCCCCACATTATTGCAATGGGATGCCTCCGGGGGCCGCTCCTGCAAAAGACCATGCCCGTGTGCAAACCCCAAATTCGTAACAGAATCGTACCAGCCAAACACCTTTTGCAAGCGCCGCCACACCGGATCCCTCTCCTGGTCCCAACTGAATTCGTGGGCGTACACCAGATTCCGAGGCGCAACAGAAGCGACAATTGACCAGGGCAGAAAACCATCTCTTCCACTAAATGCCAGATTGCGCGCGGACTCCCAACCTCCCCATCCCATGT
>JAQCGA010000127.1 GCA_027619145.1 bacterium
GATGAACGTGGCAGATCCCCCGGAGGTGCCGGCGTTGCACCCGGAAGAGGTGGATCTGACACTGGTGCCGCTGGAAGGCTTTCGTCAGCAGGCAGGGGAGAACCGGCCGGAGCTGAAAGAGCTGGGATTTCTTCGAGAAGCACAGGTGTATCGGGTGCGGGCACAGGCTTCTGCACTGAAGCCGCAGGTGTACGCGACGGCGGCATATCATTACGGCCGACCGGGGGTAAATGCGTTTGAAGATCAGTGGATGGGGTACGCGTCTGTGGGGCTGAGTGTGCGGTGGACGGTGTGGGACTGGCGGCAGGATCGACGCAGGGTCAAACAGGCGGAACTGGAAGGCCGTCGGCTGGACCTGGTCCGGCAACAGCGTGCGCTGGATGTGCGCCAGGAGGTTGCGGAGGCGTACCGGACTCTGGAGATGGTACGGGATCAAATTGTGTTACAGCGCCAACTGGTAGGCCAGGAAAGAGAACGCTACCGGATCACGCGGGATCAATACGTGGCAGGGCAGGCCACGTCGGTGGATCTGAGCGATGCGGAGAAGACGCTGGTGGCGGCGGAGGTGACGTTACAAAGTGAGTATGTGCAATGGTTGCAGTCTCAGTTGCAATTGAATTATGCTGCCGGCGTTCTTGGATCTATGGTGGAAGGAGAATAGGATGGAATGGAGGAATATGAGAGAATCAGGATCGAAAGGCGGGAATTGCAAATTTACAATTGTTCGCGACGGGAGTTGGAGGCGGGTGCTGTGCGTTTTGGTTATTACGCTGGCTCTGGTGGGGTGTGAAGTAAAAGAAGAAGCGGCTGTATATACTGGGGTTTTGGAAGGGACGTCGGTTCATGTGCCTGCGCTTACAGGAGGGAAGATTATTCGACTGGATGTGCGGGAGGGGGATGAGGTGGGGGTGGGAGATACGGTGGCGGTGACGGATACAAGGGAGCTGGTGCTGCAAGAGAGGCAGGTAGCGGCAGCACTGGAAGAGCTGGATGTACAGCAGGAGATCGCGCAGGATGGTCTGGACCGGGCGGGGGTGGATCTGGCTTACGTGCAAGAAAAACACGGGCGTATGAAAGAGTTGTTCGAAAAGGAGTCTGTGCCCCGGCAGCGCCTGGATGATGTAGCCAACCAGCTGGATCGGGTGAAGACAGCGGTAGCGTCAGCACGCAAGCAGGTACGTATTCTGGAAGCGAAACGTGGGCAACTGGACGCCCAGGTTGATTTGATTCGGAAGCGGGTTGCGGATGCGGTTTCTGTTTCGCCGATTGAGGGACGGGTGGTTACGCGTTATTTTGAGCCGGGCGAAGCTGTGCCGCCTATGCAAGCGGTTGCGGAACTGATGCATGTGAAGACGCTGGACGTAAAAGTGTACGTGGCTGAAGAAAAGTTGCCGCATATCAAAACAGGCCAGGCGGTCACGGTACATGCAGATGGTCTGGACCGATCTTTTCCGGGTCGGGTAATCTGGATCAGCAACCGGGCCGAGTTTACGCCCAAAACCATTTTGACCCCTGAAACGCGCGCGTCGCTGGTATATGCAGTGAAGGTGCAGGTGGAGAATCCAGACGAGGTGTTGAAGGATGGGATGCCTGTGGAGGTGAGGTGGGAGAACGGGATTTGACGGACCCCTCCCCCGGCCCCTCCCCGATACGGAGAGGGGAGAAAGCCTCATGAAAGGATTTGTTCCCCCTTCCATTTCAGGGAAGGGGGCCAGGGGGTTAGGTCAGGTTTTGATTGATTTTATTTCAGCATCGGAGACGCACGTGGCAAACGCAATTCAAATTGAGACATTTCAAAAGTCCTACGGGACCGTGGAAGCCGTGAACGATGTCTCCCTGGCCATTCGAGAGGGCGAATTGTTCGGGTTGATTGGACCCGACGGGGCGGGGAAGACCACGTTGATGCGTTCGGTGTGTACGTTGCTGAAACCAGATGCGGGATCCATTCGAGTACTGGGGAAAGATGTGGTGGCAGAGCGTGCGGCGATTCGAGCGACATTGGGGTATATGCCGCAACGGTTTTCATTGTACCAGGATTTGTCTGTGGCGCAGAATTTGCGATTTTTTGCGGATTTGTTTCAGGTGTCTGGCGAGGAGCGGGCTGTACGATTGGAAGAACTCTACCAATTCTCTAGGTTAAAGCCGTTCCAGGACCGGAAGGCGGGTGCGTTGTCTGGAGGAATGAAGCAGAAGTTGGCGCTGATGTGTGCGCTGGTGCATACGCCGGAGGTGCTGGTGCTGGACGAGCCCACGTTCGGGGTGGATCCGGTATCGCGGATGGAGTTCTGGGACATTTTACGGGAGATCCGGGAGGCTGGAACAACGATTCTGGTTTCCACGGCGTATATGGAGGAGGCAGACCAGTGTGACCGGGTGGGGTTGATGCACCGGGCTCACGTACGTAGCGTGGGTACGCCGGATGAGGTGAAGAAGACGTACGCGTACCCGCTATACAGGGTGCACGGAGAGGATGTGCGTGTCCTGCGGGGATTTCTGGATGGGTTGGAGGAGGTGCGGAGCACGCAGTTGTTTGGAGATGCGGTGCACGTGAGTTTTCGAGAAGAGCCGACAGGGGCAGAATGGAAGGGGTGGCAGGAGAAGGCCGGGCAGGATCTGGAGGGATGGGAGCCGCAGGCACCAGGGATTGAGGATGTGTTTATGGAGCTGGCGGAGGAGGTAGAATGAACGGGGGAGCCGTAAGTGTGGAGACGCGGGAACTGACGCGGACATTTGGAAATTTTGTGGCGGTGGACCGGGTGAGCATTCGGGTAGGTCGGGGGGAGATTTTTGGATTTCTGGGAGCCAATGGAGCGGGAAAGACAACGATGATCCGGATGCTGTGTGGGTTGTTGCCGCCCACGGGAGGCGAGGCAATGGTGGCGGGGTTAGACGTGTACCGTCAGAGCGAAGAGATCAAGCAGAATATCGGGTATATGAGTCAGAAGTTTTCGTTGTACGGGGATTTGACGGTGGGGGAGAATATTACGTTTTACGGGGGGATCTACGGGTTGTCACGCGGGCAGATCCGGGAGAAGCGCGAGGATTTGCTTTCCAGGTTTGAGCTGGAAGGAGATACACTTACGCAGGGGTTACCGCTGGGGTTTAAACAGCGATTGGCGCTGGGGTGCGCGATGCTGCACGAGCCCCCCATTTTGTTTCTGGATGAGCCCACGTCCGGTGTGGATCCGAAGGCGCGGCGTGGGTTCTGGGATTTAATCCATCAAGCAGCGGCAGGTGGGACGACGGTGTTTGTGACCACACATTTTATGGATGAGGCGGAGTACTGTCAGCGGGTGTCTGTGATGGCGGCCGGGCGGGTGATTGCGCTGGATACACCGGGCCGATTGAAACAGGAGTACGGTAAGAAGAGTATGCAGGACGTTTTTGTGGCGCTGGTGAACCGGCAGGGCCGGGAGGAGGCGTGATGGTTCAGAGCCGGGTACTTGCGATTGCGCGTAAGGAATTTTTGCATATTGTGTACGATTTTCGAACGTTGTTTATCCTGTTTTTGATGCCGGTGATGCAACTGGTCATGTTCGGGTATGCGATGAATATGGAGATTGAACAGGTGAACATGGCGGTGGTGGATCGGTCTGGAACACCAGGATCGAGGGAACTGGTGGAAGGGTTTCGGGCGAGCCGGTTTTTTCGGCCGTTTTCGTTTGAGGGGTCACGGGAGGAAATGGAGGGGTTGTTCCAGGACAGACGGGCGCATGTGGTGATGGTGGTTCCGGTAGAGTTTGACCGGAAGCTGGTACGGGAAGGCGCGGTACCGGTGCAATTTTTGATTGATGCATCGGATGCGAATACAGCGATGCTGGTGCGGAATTATTGCAGCCGGGTGCTGGAGGCGTTTAATGAAGGACGCCGGTCCAGGGTGTTTGCCGCGCCGTTCGAGATGAGGCCAGCGGTGTTGTTTAATCCGGATTTGAAGAGTTCGTATTTTTTTGTTCCGGGTGTGATTGCGATGATTCTGGTGATGATCTCGGCGCTGTTGACGAGTGTGGCAATTGCGCGGGAGAAGGAGACGGGTACCCTGGAGCAGATTCTGGTGAGTCCGGTACGTGCGTACGAGATCATCTTAGGGAAGGTGTTGCCTTATCTGGTGCTGGCATTTCTGGATGCGGTTTTGATTCTGGGGGTTGGGTTGCTGATTTTCGGGGTGCCGTTTCGGGGCGATGCACTTTTGCTTGCGGGGCTGACGCTGCTGTACATTTTTTCTGCTCTGAGTCTGGGGCTGATGATTTCCACGCGGGTGAAAAGTCAACAGGTGGCTATGATGGCGGCACTGGTGGCTACACTGCTGCCCACCATGATGCTTTCGGGCATGATTTTCCCCATTGCGTCGATGCCGGAATTGTTGCAGTACGTGACGTACGTGATTCCGGCGCGGTATTATTTGTTGATTGTGCGGGGTATTTTGCTGAAAGGGAGTAGTCTGGGGCAACTGGTGGCACCCACCCTGAGTCTGGTGGTTATGGTGCTGGTGCTGCTGGTGGTATCGGTGCGGCGGTTTGGCACGGATTTGGAGACGTGATATGCGGCGAATTTTTTATATGGTATTTAAAGAGTTCCGGCAGGTGTTCCGGGACCCGCAAATGGTGGGGCTCATTTTTGTGGTGCCCATTTTTCAGTTGCTGGTGCTGTCGTTTGCAATTACGACAGAGGTGAAACATCTGAAGTTGCTGGTTGTGGACCTGGACGGCAGCCGGACCAGCCGGGAGGTGGTGCGTTCGTTTTCGCATACGGATCGCTTCAACGTGGTGGGGTTCACGCGGGATCTGCGGGAAATCCAGCCGGCAATGCAGGGTTGGCAGGCACAAGTCGCGTTGGTGATTCCGCCCGGGTTTGGACGGGATTTGCAGCGGGGTCTTTCTCCACAGGTACAGGTGGTGGTAGACGGAGTCGATGGGAATACGGCCAGTGTGGCCACGGGGTATGCTCGCGGCATTTTGGGGCAATTCGCACAGGGAGCTGTTCGCACTTCGAGAGTGCAGGGAGCGATCATGGAGGAACGGATGTGGTACAATCCGGACCTGAGCAGCAAGCAGTTTATGGTGCCGGGTATTGTGGTGGTGCTGTTGACCATTTTGCCAATGACGCTGTCCAGTTTGAGCCTGGTGAAGGAAAAGGAAATTGGTACGCTGGAGCAGCTAATGGTGACGCCGCTGAGCAAATACCAGCTGCTGCTGGGCAAGCTGGTTCCATTCCTGGTGCTTTCTTATGTGGAACTGGCGCTGGTCACGGCGGTGGCGGTGCTGGTGTTCGATATTTCGATGAATGGCAGTTATGGTTTGCTTGCGGCGCTGGCCTTTCTGTATCTTTTTTCTACGCTGGGGCTGGGGATTTTCGTATCTACAATCACGCAGTCTCAACAACAGGCGATGTTCGTGTCCTGGTTTTTTATGGTGTTTATGGTGTTGATGAGCGGATTTTTTATTCCAATTGAGAATATGCCGCCGGTGTTGCAGAAGGTGACGTATTTGAACCCGATGCGATTTTTCACGACGATTACGCGAGAGATTTTCCAGAAGGGGTCTTCGCTGCGGTATTTGATGAAAGATGTGATTCCTATGACAGGGTTCGGGCTGTTGATTGTAGGGTTGAGCGTCGTAAAATTTCGCAAGCGAATTGGATGAAGGAACAGAGGGTTTTTCAAATAAATTCGTTCACAGTCTTTTTGCCGTCATTCCCGAGTGTTTTTATCGGGAATCCAGGGTGCATCTGTCAATCAACTTTTTTGAAAGACCACTGAGGGTTTTGTGAACGAGAATACATTTTCCATCCGGGAAAATAACTTATCTGCGGTGTCCGGCGATGCGGTACTGGCGGAGCTGAACGATTTTGTACAGCGGCGTACGCAGGACGGGATTGTACTGGACCTGTCCGGGCTGGGGTTTGTGGATCCGTACGGAATGGGTTTGTTATGCTTGATTGGACGGTTTCTGGGGGGACGGTACTGGGATATTGACTGCAGGTTACCGATGGACCCGGGGATTGAAAGTTATTTGACGCGGATGCGTGTATTTGAAGAGTTGGCAAAATATGCAACGCTGGAACGTACGCCGCATACGGGGCGGATGCCTGTACATAATGAGAGTTTGCTGGAGGTGCTGGATATTGGCCAGCGAGGCGACGTGGAGTCTGCTCTGGGGTTGATTGAGTCTCGGGTGAGTTCGATTTTGAGCGAAGAATTGGGCTATACGTTTCGGGAAATGACAGATTTTAAGAATGTTGTGGCCGAACTGTGTCATAATATTCTGGACCACAGCGGAGACCGGGGCCTGCTGGTGGCGCAACGTTATGTGAACCAGAAGCTGGGCAAGAAGTTTGCCATTATTGGGGTGTGCGATCTGGGGATTGGGATTCGGCACAGTCTGGCCAGCCGGTACGACGTGGAACAATGGACCCACGCTCAGGCCATTGGCAATGCAGTGCGCAAAGAGTTCTCGCGGGAGACCGCACGCGGCCTGGGGCTGTATATTGTGAACCAGATCTGTCAGCAATACCGCGGGAGTCTGCACATTCGTTCAGGAGATACGCGTGTTTACTTTCGGGGGAAACGGTCTTATACGCATGTTTCAGCGTCGTTTGGAGGAACGCAGGTAAGTATTACGCTCTATGAAAAGGGGTAAGAAACAGAAGTCTAAAAACAAAAAAACGCGCGGTGTGAAAGGGGGAAGTCCAAAACACACCACGCGTTTTTTTATGTACTCGTCTGCCTTTTCCATGCGGGGGAAAAGGCAGACAAGAGATCACCCTGCTTTTACAAACGCCGCATCCCTCAACAGGTTCCCATTTTTCTGTTCGGGTTCTTTCGCCCTGTCCAGATGCAACAGATCTTCTACCCGTTGTTTCAATTCTTCGTTCCACCTTCTCCTGCCAGCATCGTTCGGAGTTGATCCATCGCCCGGTTTCGTAATTGTCGCACACGCTCTTTGCTGATGCCAAAGCGGGCACCAACCTGCGCCAGGTTAAGCGGTTCGTCGTGGTCCAGACCGAAGGTGAGAGAAAGAATCTCCGCATCCCGGGCGTTCAGGGTTTGCAGTGCGGTGCGTACCCGTTGTACGTCCTGTTTTTTTGACGTGAATTCATCGGGCAAAATTGCGCGGTCTGGAATATACTCGTGTAATTCTCGGGCGTTTGTTTCCTGGGCAGGAGCGTCCAGAGAAACGGGCCGGTCCATAAGATTTACGGCTGCTTGGGTGCGGCGGCTTGTCATTTGAAGCGTGCGCCCGGCTTCCTGGGAAGAAACGTAGCGTCCCCGATCCTGTGAGAGTCGTTCTGCGGATTTGCGTAATTTGTCCAGGTCCTCAAATCGGTTGGAGGGCAGGCGCACGGGATGGCGGTGGTTTCGTATGGCGCGCTGGATGGCGTTGCGGATCCACCATACGGCATAGGTGGTGAACTGATATCCCAGAGAAGGATCAAATTTCTCTACGGCCCGAATCAGGCCCAGGTTTCCCTCGGCAATCAGGTCGTCCAGGGGCAAACCCATGTGTGTGTGTTCGGATGCCACACGTACTACAAAGCGCAGGTTTCCCTGTACAATGCGGTTGAAAGCGGTTCGATCTCCAGCGCGTGCTCGGGCTATGAAGCGGTCAAATTCCCCATCTTTCAACAAGGGGTGGCGTTCCAGTTCGTTCAGGTACCGAGAGACAGTGGGAAGGGCCTGCTGGGAATGGGTTGTGCCGATCATGTATGGCCTCCTTGTCTGTTTGCGAAGGCAAAATCGTTTTAGTTTGTGCGCAGGGTTTCCAGATGGGCGCGCAGGCTGAGCAGGTTGGGTAGCCGCACGGCGCCGATGGCGTCCAGGGCCTGGTGGTAGTTCTCGCAGGAATGGCCGCCTGCAAGAATGGCGATGTCTTCGGAGAGGCACCGACGCAAACGCTGGAGTTCAGAGGCAAGGTGGGGGTCATCGCCGGGATATACGATGCTGAGGGCCACGGCCCGGGCATGGTTCTGAAGGGCGGCACCAGCAATTTCTTCGGCAGGCAGGTTGGGGCCCAGGTAGGTAACACGCCAGCCTTCCGAGGCGGCGGTAATCGCACAGATCAGTGCACCAATTTCGTGCAACTGGCCGGCGGGCGTAACCACCACAATTCCGGATGCGGTCTCGGGTACTTCAATCGAGGTTTCCATGTTTCCCAGCAGGGTACGCACCACGGCAGAGGCCAGGTGTTCGTGGGACGCGCGCAGGCTGCCGTCTCTCCAGAGGTCGCCAATGTTGCGCATCAGGGGGACCACGAGTTTGTCAATGAGCGCGGGCTGGCTGAGGGCGGCAGAGGCGCGAACCAGGGTATTTTGTAAAGCCCGGGCGTTGAGCTGTTCTACCGCCTGGATTGCAGATTCCAGGAAGATGTCCGGCGAACCGTTGTCCGAAGGTTTCGGGGAACGTACGGCTGGAGACGGATCGATTTCGTATTCCTGGACGAGGTCGCCCAATTGCTCCATGGACAGTTCCGCGACCTGGCTGATGCTGTGCCCGGTGAGGGTGGCTTTGTGAAGGAGCCTAAGCCGCTCGATGTCTTCGTCCGAGTACATCCGTCGGTTGGTGGGCGTACGTGCGGGTATGACCGCGCCGTATCTTTTTTCCCAAATGCGGATCGCGTGCGGCGTCAGCCCAGTTTGCTGGGCCGCCACTTTGATGGGGTGGCCCAGCAAAGGTTTGTTATCGGTCTCGGTATTCACACCGTTTCTCCTTCGTATTCTGTTGCGTGTACACAGGCCAGTGAAACCAGGCTATAGAGTCGATGATAACGATCCTGACGTTTGATCCGGAGGTCGGTGGGTGCGAGCTCAAGAAGAGTACTGGGCATGGCAAAACTCCGGATCAGGCCGTGGTGAAGAACAGGTTCGACAATCATGGAGGTTGAATGTTTCAAATATATGCGATTGTTTATATTTTGTCAATATAATATTCGCACTAAAATGAAAAATATGGAATGTTTTTATATATAAAATGTTTTTTAACAATAATTTAATAAGA
>JAQCGA010000128.1 GCA_027619145.1 bacterium
TGCAGCCGAACCCGGAGATACAGTGATTGTGGACGGTCGGCGCGGGCTGCTGATTGTGCGTCCAAATGCCAAAACCCTGGCCCGGTACCAGGAGGAAGCCAGCCGAGATCACGAGATCCGGAAGGGCCTCTCTTCATTTAAAGAAATTCCTGCGGTTACGCTCGATGGTGTGAAGGTGCGGCTACAAGGCAATATTGAACTTCCCGAAGAGGTGAAGTCGGTGTTGGCCTACGGTGCCGAAGGCATTGGGTTGTACCGGACCGAGTACCTGTACATGATGAGTTCCGGTTTGCCAGATGAAGAAGAACAAGCAGCAGCTTACAGTCGGTTGGCAGAGCAGGTTGCGCCGCATCCTCTGGTGGTCCGCACACTGGACCTGGGCGGAGACAAGCTTTCGAGTGTGTTGAATTACCACACGCAGGAGATGAACCCATTCCTGGGTTGGCGGGCCATTCGGCTTACGCTGGCCAACCGGGATTTGTTCCGGGCCCAGCTGCGGGCCATTTTGCGGGCAAGCGTACACGGGAATGTCCGATTGATGTACCCGATGATTTCAGGAGTTGAAGAGCTGGCTGAGGCAAATGGAGTGCTGGAAGAGGCGCGTGTAGAACTGCGCGCTCAGGGGGTTCCTTTTGATGAACATTGCCAGGTCGGTGCAATGATCGAGGTGCCTTCGGCTGCTGTGGTTGCAGATCTGCTTGCAATCTCGGTGGACTTTTTTAGCATTGGCACGAATGATTTGATCCAGTACACCATTGCTGTGGACCGGGGCAACGAGCGCGTGGCCTATCTGTTCGATCCGTTTCACCCGGCAGTTTTGCGTTTGATCAAGTCCGTGGCCGATGCCGGGCACGGGCGCGGTATTCCGGTGACGTTGTGTGGAGAAATGGCCGGGGATCCGTGGTGCGGCATTTTACTGCTGGGGTTAGGGGTAGACGGTTTCAGTATGAGTCCGCGAGCGATTCCGGAAGTGAAGCGTGCCATACGCTCAATTTCTATGGAGACGGCCCGAAAACTTGCCAAACACGCGTTGTCTCTTTCGTCGGGTACAGAGATCCGGCGCTATCTCCAAGAGGCGGTGCCGCCCGAGGTGCGTGAGGTGTTGCCAGAACCGCAGTTCCTGGAAATCGAGCCGGACGCGTCGTCCGTGGCAGCAGGCTTCTCTCGAGGAGATTCTCCATGATTGGCCTTTCCGACGGGTGGGCGGTTATTCCTGCAGCCGGAGTGGGGAGCCGTTTGCGTCCTCATACACATACCACGCCGAAGGCGCTGTTGCCTGTTGCCGGAAAACCGATTCTGGGGTACATCTTGGATGAAGTGGTTCGGCTGGGTATCGACAAGGTGGCGCTGGTGGTTGGGCATCTGGGGGATCGGATTGTGCAATTTGTGAAAAAGACGTACTCTTTTTCGCAGGTTGTTCCGGTGATTCAGAATGAGCCCCAGGGTTTGGGACAGGCGGTGTACCTGACCCGCAAATGGGTGGATGGTGCCCCGCTGCTGATCGTGTATGGAGATACGGTTTTTGAAGGCGACCTGATGGGTGCTGCCCGGCTCAAGGCAGACGCTGCAATTGGGGTCCGGCAGGTAGAAGACCCGCGCAGATTCGGCGTGGTTCAGGTGGAGGGGCAGAAAATTGTTCGTCTGGTGGAAAAACCGGAGGAATTTATTTCAGACCTGGCCATTGTCGGCGTGAATTTGATTCAGCGGAGCGAGTTGCTGTTTTCGTGTCTACAAACTCTGGTAGAAAAGGACATTCGGACGCGTGGAGAATTACAACTTACCGATGCGTTTGGTCTGATGGTGGAAGCCGGAGCGCATCTGGAAATGTTCCCGGTGGAGCACTGGTTTGATTGTGGCGCCCCCGAGTCTCTGCTGGAAACGAATCGGCACCTCCTGGGGCGGCACGCCACACCCTGTCAGAGGGAGGGTGCCATTTTGATTCCACCTGTTTTTGTGGCCGAGTCTGCTACGGTGAAGAATTCTATTCTGGGTCCGTACGTTTCGGTAGGTGACGATGCCGAAGTAACAGATGCACTGGTTCGGGATTCAATTATTGGAGAAGGAGCCAAGCTGAGCGGCTGTTTTCTGGAACGGTCGCTGGTGGGGTCCAAAGCGGTGGTTGAAGCTGGCCCCCGCAGGTTGAATGTAGGAGATTCTTCCGAAGTCAGCCTGTATTGACGTGGGTCAAAATCAGCCATTCGTTTGAATTCATTCTTAACAGGAGAAATTGTTTTTATGAGGCGTCTTTTTACATCTGAATCCGTATCTGAAGGTCACCCCGACAAAGTTTCAGACCAGATCAGCGATGCGGTTCTGGATGCAATGCTCGCGCAAGACAAACGTTCCAGGGTTGCGTGCGAAACGCTGGTGACTACCGGGCAGGTGATTGTGTCTGGCGAAGTCACGAGCAGTGCGCATGTGGATATCCAGGAGCTGGTCCGGGATGTGATTGCGGATATTGGTTATACGGAATCGGACTATGGTTTCGACGCCCGTTCGTGCGGTGTGCTCGTGGCGCTGCACACGCAGTCTCCGGATATCTCGCAGGGCGTCAGTCAGGGCGAAGGGTTGTACGCAGAACAGGGCGCCGGAGACCAGGGGATGATGTTTGGTTATGCGTGCCGGGAAACCCCGGAACTGATGCCGATGCCCATTATGCTTTCGCACAAGCTGGTGCAAGAGTTAGCCCGCCTTCGCAAAAACAAGACCATTCGTTATCTGCGGCCGGACAGCAAATCGCAGGTGACGGTGGAGTATGAGGGCGACAAGCCGGTGCGTGTGCATACGGTGGTTCTTTCCACCCAGCACGATCCCAATGTGACACACAGCCGGATTACCAACGATCTGGTGAAGCACGTGATTAAGAAGGTGATTCCCGCCAAATACCTGGATTCAGATACGATTTATCATATCAATCCCACCGGGCGGTTCGTGGTAGGTGGACCCCACGGCGATACGGGCCTGACTGGCCGCAAGATTATTGTGGATACGTACGGTGGAATGGGCCGGCACGGCGGCGGTGCATTTTCGGGTAAGGATCCGAGCAAGGTAGATCGAAGTGCGCACTATGCGGCCCGTTATGTGGCGAAGAACGTGGTGAAGGCTCGCCTGGCAGATCGTTGTGAAGTTCAACTGGCGTACGCCATTGGCGTTGCAAAGCCGGTGTCGATTGTGGTGGATACGTTCGGTACGGAGAAAATTTCGAACGAGGCCATCTCGCAGTTGATCGGGGAGCATTTTGATTTGACGCCAAGCGGAATCATCAAGTCTTTGAATTTGCTTCGCCCCATCTATCGTCCTACAGCTGCCTATGGCCACTTTGGGCGCAAGGGGAAGAATTTTACGTGGGAACAAACGGACAAGGCTGATGCTTTGCAGAAGGCGGCGAAGCAGCTATCGTAGAACAAATGTCCGCTGGCGGTTATTTTATGCTACCGGGCCATAAGAATGTGAAGAGGGTAGAACGATTTCAACGATCGTTCTACCCTCTTCTTATTTGTCTGGAAATATTGGTATTCAGTGATGACGTGGGTCCGGTTTTTTGGATAGAGGCTGGGCTGGCATTGCATTTGCCTTTGAGCCAGAGCCCCGTGAGTTCGGGGTTTTCTGTAGATGTGGGCGCAGCGGCAGAGTTGGATGAACGTACGATATCAGAAGTCGCGCTTGAAACGGACGGAGACAACCCAGGGGTCTTGTTTGCGGTCCAGTCTTCGGGCAATATTTACGCGGAGGATCTGGCGGGGCAGGGCAATGGCAAGTCCTGCGTTGGTTTTGAAATCCCGAGGGGCCAGATCCCCAAAGCCTTCCAGGAAATTTGCCCGATTCGGCATGGTGTTGACCCAGCCGCTGTCTAAGAAGAGGACCAGGTTGAGCAGGTGAAATCCTCGCATGGGGATGCGGCCAAGCAGATCGCCTTCAAAGCGGTAGTCCAGGTTCAATAGGACGAACCGGTTGCCAGTAAATTCTTTGATTTCGAACCCGCGTAAGGTGCTGACACCGCCGAGGTCAAAAAGGTGTTGTTCCGCATTGCTTTCCCTTGTGCCTAACCGAGCCTGGAATACGAGAGCCTGTTGACCGAAGGTGATTTTCTGATGTCGCTTGAGTTCCAGTACCATGCCGTTGTAGCTAAATTCCCGGAATCCACGCTCCAGCAGAACGGCCAGGCGCCAGGCATTTCGAAAAAGTGGGCTGGATCTCCGATTGTCGTACACGGCTCCCGCTTGAACAATTCCTACTGAACCAGGCTGAATGGGAGGATTGATTCGGAAGGGACGGTCTGGATAAAAGAGGCTCCAGCCCGTTTCCAGCGGCATGCTTTCATAGGTAAATGCGGTGAGCTGGCTCAGCAGGAGGAAGTGCCTGCGAATCCGGTAACTAAGCTTGGTTTCGAATCCGTTTTTTGCGCGAAAATAGTCACGATAGTCCCATTTAAACAGGGCGGCGAAGACGCTGTTTTCTCCGGAGCCAATGCGTTCGCTATCGTAGGTTTCCGTACGGTCGAATGCTGTAAAGGAGGCGTCCAGGGTGGGAGTCCGGTACTGAACCCCTGTTTCCCCGCGAGGTTTTCGGTTATGGATGCCTGAGCCGCCTTCTACAAAAAACTGGAGGTTTGGCCAGGCTCGGTTGGCCAGACCAAGGCGATATCCCAGAAACAATCCTTCCACACGGTTGTAACGAATGCGGGCAGACCGTGAAAGGTTCTTCGCCCAGGCAGGTTGCCGGGAGGCGGCCTCTGTTTGTGCTGCAAATAGCATAAGCAGGCATAGTGCCAGGGCCAGTGCGAGCTTGCTCAATCTGTCTCCCTTTCAGACAGGGGTCAACGTTCAATGGCGTAGTACTTGATTTTTTTGTGCAGGTTTGTGCGTTCAATACCCAGGATGCGCGCAGCCTGGGTCACGTTCCAGTTGTTGTTTTTTAATGCGTGCGAAATGTACAACTGTTCAACGGCTTCGCGTATTTCGCGGAGGGTTTTGCCTTCGGCGAGGCCGGGAAGTGTTCCTGGCGCAGCACCAGATTCTGCTTTTACAGCGTGCGGACCATTTAGACCCGGAAGATCTTCTGCTTCGATGGTGTCGGTGGCGACCATGATGGAAAGCCGTTCCACCAGATTTTTTAATTCACGGATGTTTCCAGGCCAATCGTACGCGCACAGGTCTTTGAGCGCGTCTGGAGAAAGCTGTTTTGGGAGGAAGTCGTTTTCTTCGGCATAAAGGCGAAGGAAATGGTTCGCAAGGGTGGGAACATCATCCCGGCGGCCCCTCAGGGGTGGAGCTACAATTGGAACCACGTTGAGCCGAAAGAAAAGGTCTTCTCGAAATGCGCCTTGCTCCACAAGTTGCTGGAGATTCTTATTGGTGGCTGCAACCACCCGCACATCTACCTTGATGGTTTGTGAGCCACCTACGCGTTCAAATTCACCCTGTTCCAGTGCACGGAGAACTTTGGCCTGCACGGAAAGGCTCATGTCTCCTATTTCGTCCAGAAACAAGGTGCCGCCGTCGGCTTGAAGGAATTTTCCATCGCGGGTTTTAACGGCGCCCGTGAATGCGCCCCGGTCACTGCCAAAGAGTTCGCTTTCGATGAGTTCTTCGGGAATAGCCGCGCAGTTGACTTTGATAAAAGGCCCGGAGTTGCGGCGGCTGTTGCGGTGAATATCTCTGGCAATGAGCTCTTTGCCCGTTCCGCTTTCTCCCAGGATGAGCACACGACCGTTGGTAGGAGCAACGCGTTCAATTTGCTGGCGGATGGACTGGATGGCACTGCTTTGTCCAACCATCTCGAAACGGCCCTGGATTTTTTGCCGCAGGTTGCGGTTTTCCTGAGCCAGAACAACGGTTTCCAGAGCATGGGAAATGGTGAGGAGAACTTTTTCTCGGGAGAGCGGTTTTTCAAGGAAGTCGTATGCACCCAGGCGGGTGGCCATCACAGCATCCTGGACCGTACCGTGTCCGGAGATCATAACGACGGCCAGGTCCGGTCGATTTTTGCGCAGCGATTTGAGTACCTCAATGCCGTTCATGCCGGGGAGAACGATGTCGAGCAGGACGACGTGAACGTTTTCTTCACCAACGGCGTCCAGAGCTTCCTGCCCGGATGCAGCACACCGCACGCGGTAGCCTTCCCCGGAGAGAATCATTTCCAGAGACCGGCGGATATTGCGTTCATCATCCACTACCAGAATGGTTTTTTCGCTCATGTTCGTACCTCCGGTCGTTCCAGACAGGTTTCCGGAACGGGCAACGTGATTTCAAATCGAGCACCGCCTTCCGGGCTGCTGGTCACGACAATTCGGCCGCCGTGATTCTCTACAATGCTGCGGACCATCGCCAGGCCCAGTCCCATGCCGCTCGGTTTGGACGAGATATAGGGTTGGAAGATGCGTTCGCGATCTGCTTCTGGCACGCCGGGACCGCCATCTTCTACCCGTAGTAGGATCGTGCCACCCTCTTGTCGGGTAACCACACGGATTGGGCCACTCTCCTGTGTGGCCTCCAGGCCATTTTCAATCAGGTTGATCAGGACGCGGTGCATCTGTTCGCTGTCCAGATTCAGCAGCGGCAGGCCGGTGGTCAGGTCCAGTTGTAAACTGGCATCGGAGTAGAGGCGGGCCGCATCGGTGACAACGGCGTTGAGGTCGTGCACACCCAGAGAAAGCGAAGGCATGCGTGCGAAGTCTGCAAATTCTTGTACGAGAGAGCGTAAGTTTTCCACTTCTTCTGTGACGATTTCTGTACAGTCTGCAACCAGCTGCCTGTAAGCGGGATCGGTTCCAGTATATTTGTCTCGCATTTGCTGCACAGTAAGCTGGATGGGGGTGAGCGGGTTTTTGATTTCGTGTGCCAGACGACGTGCAATTTCTCTCCAGGCGGCTATTTTTTCGGCTTCGAGGCGTTGCCGGCGGTTTTGTTTCAGGTCTTCTGCCATTCGGTTAAAGGAGTGGATAAGCAGGCCGATCTCATCGTCTCTGCCAGGAGGAATGCGGTAGTCCAGATTATCTCGTGCGAGTTCGCGCGTGCCTTTTAGGAGTGCGCACAGAGGGTGTGTAACGCCGAAGCCAATGCGAATGCCTACCAGGCAGGCAAGGAGGACCAGGCTGATGGTTGCAACCAAAAAAAAGAGCAGGAAGCCGCGCCGCAAATCACTTTCGATCATTTGCAGGTGGCGGTACGTATGGGCCGCTTCTTCTACGCTGAGGAGCTCGTCCAGAGGTTCGGTTACCAGGAGCGCGGCATACGGCCCCCCTGTGTCCAGAGGAATCAGCAACTGAAGGGCGTTGTCCAGGTTTGGGTCTTTAAAGACGATTGGCTCTGTGGATAGAGGCGCTTCTGTGGCCTTCTCGGGTATTTCTTGCGGGCCTAAAAAGCGGAGTTCACCTGGCTGGATACCCAGTGCTTGCAGCGAGATGCGGATGGACTCGGGGGTACCGGTTTCAGCGGCTTCACGTAAGAGGGGGGTGGCTCGCAGTTTCCGGCCTGCCTCCTGGAGCATGACTTTGCGCCGGGCATAATTTTCTTTGGCCAAAGCCAGCGCATCGTTGAGTGCATCACCGGTTTTTTCGGTAATGCTGGTTTGCGCCTGGAGGCTGAGGTCCAGGAAGTATCGAGCAAGAAAAAAGAGTGCCAGGGTTGTGCCCAGGGTCAGCGCGATGAGCGCCACAATAATCCGCCAGCGGAGAGAGAGGGTTGTCATTGCAAATCCTCGGGGCGGAACCGGCCAATGTCCAGCCAGCGCGTGCGCTCTGAGGGCCTATCCAGGGAGATGAACAGTTCCAGTAGGCTCCCTTTTTGCAAGAAATTCAACCAGCGCCGTGTGCGTTGTTCCTGTTCAATTGAGATGGGATTTACACTGATCCGGGCTTGCAGGGTAAATGCGAGGCCCTCTGGTAATGGGCCGAGTGCAATCTGATTAAACTCCGAACAAAATTTTGTGGCTTCCCGGAATGAGGAGGTGAACGAAGTATCCGGCATGGGAGATTGCTCAATAACCAGATACTGTCCTTCCCAGATGTCGTGTTCAAGGCGGCGTGCCAGTACCTGTTCCAGGGTTCGACCCCGGTCATCCGCGTTCAGCCGGAGTTCCAGAATAACCGACGTGTTCATGCCAGATGCAATCGCATCCAACGATCGCTGAGAAAAAAGAGAGTCCAGTTGGATGTCCAGTGTGAGCGTATCTGTTTCCAGGTAGATTTTCCGGCTTACCACTGTTTGGGCAGAGGCTCCGTACGAAAGACATACAAAAAAAAAGAGGCATAACCAGAAGGCCCACTCATGCCTGCATGTTTTATTTGTGCACTGTTTTACTTCCATCCGGGATCTCCCGCACCTCCCACCGCCGGGCGGTTCTACAGGCCCACGTTGATGCCACCAAAGCGGTGGGATTTTACGATCAGCGTGCCGGTGCCAATTCCGAAGCTCAGGTCTACTCGGTTGAAGAGCAAGATCCCGATTCCGAATGTTCTATCGGATTGTGTGTCATAGGATGCGTTTACCGAGCGGCCTACCAGTGCCCATTCTGCAAAAGCGTACAACCTGCCCACGGGTTTCATTGAAATAGAATACAAGCTCTCGAGAGAAATAAATTCTGTACCGCCTTCGGGACCAATCCTGCGCTGTTCAAAGCCGCGTAGCTGGTTGGGGCCGTCCAGAAAAAAACGTTCGTAGAAAGGCGGCGAGCCCAGCACTGCGCCCGCTCGGCCGCCCAGGGTAAAGATGTTTCCCGGCAGAGTTTCCAGGTGATAGTGCACCTCGGTTCGAAGCCGGAGGAAGTTTGCCGTTGAGCCCAAATAAGAGGCAGAATAATCTATCTCGGCGCTCAGGTCCAGGCCGGGCCTGGACCCCCAGGGATGGGGCGAAGGCCGGCGATAAAATTCGATCCCCAGAAAGGCCACGGGGTCCCGCCCTGCGGCTGCGCCTACTTCCGTGACGAAGTCCGGTTGGGTTTGCGGGGTTGCGGGGGCCAGAAAA
>JAQCGA010000129.1 GCA_027619145.1 bacterium
TGCCCTGAATGCGGTAGCCGGGTGGTCCATACCGCCGGTTGTGCCCCATCTCCGGGGCGCTTCCAGTGAAACCCATTCTCATACCGACCGTACGCGAACGGAATTTGCCGTTCAGACCAATTATCGCCCTTCAACTCTGGCCGGAGGAAACGCTGCACGCGCCGTATCGGCATCGAATATCCTTCGTCTTCGTCATCTACTACAATCTCGGTCACCGGGGTTTCATCTGGAGACACTTCGCGTACATAGGAACGCGCCCGACCTTCCATGGGTTGTTCCGCGATGCGGAGAGGTGCCATCAACGTGCGTCGGTTCCGAGCAAAAAACGGCTCCACGCTCACCCGAACCGGCCGCTCCCACAAAATCAACCCCACTTCCACTTCCTGGCCACCTTCAATTTCGACGCCCTTGACCGATTCGTCGGACCCGCCCATGGCTCGAACTTGCACGAACCCCCGGCCCGGCTCTCCATTCCGAATTCGCACAATCACCTGGTACACCACCATCCCCCATCCATCATCCACTTTGTAAGCCTTCACCTGCGTAAGACTGTACCCCGGCACGTGCGTCCCGTGCAACCACTCTTGAATCAACCTCTGCAAATTTGCGCCATTCCCCTTTGAATCTGTTGTGTCTGCAATCGCAGCACGCTCAAAAGAAGAAAATTCGACATTCTGATACCGGCTGTCATCCTCAAATTCATCCAGGACGGACCGAAATTGTTTCTCTCCCAGCACGGCTTCCACCATCTGAAATAGAGCTGGCCCCTTGGCATCTACCACAGCACGGTACAGCTCAGCATCTTCTTCCGGATCCAGATCTGCAAAGGATCGCCGCTGCATCTGGCTCACAAGCGTATCCCAGGAGGCATCTTCAGCGCCAGAGGGCCTCCGAAACCTGCCTCCAAACCTCCCCCGGCTGCTTTCAAACAGAGACTCGCGCAGCGAAGTATTCAGGTCTTTTTGGAGATACAAGGGCAGCCCACGCTCCAGCAAAGAAGCGTCCTTGCCCGCAAACGACCGGTCAAAAGACCACAACTGGAGCACGGGGCTTCGGTAGATTCCGCCACGCGAAGACTCTTCTGCAAGAAACAGATCGAACACCGAGTTTACCAACAGGTCCCGCTTGATTCGGGCCGGATCGGCATCGCCGCCCTGGCGGCGCATCATCCACTTCAGCCGCCGGTTCAACCCCAGCCCCATCAGCATATCTTCTTCCACCATCAACACCCCCGGCTGACTCAACCCGCCGCTTTCTTCCCAGCCTTCGTAATACCATTGCACCTGGAAAGGCACTTCCACGACAGACAATCGCTCATAGGGGTATTCCAGGCCGGTTTCCTGCTCCACCGAATCCAGAATCTGATCCAGGGTCCGAAGTGCTTCTTCTTTCGCATCTTCGAAAAAGAGAATCTGTTTTCGGTGGGCCGGGTGGATGTACAACGCGCAGTCGATTCCATGCAGCTTCGCCTCAAACACTTCGTATTCACCGGCAGTGATCGAAAGAACCGATACTTCACGTGTAAGCGTCCAGGTGATAGCGGCCCGCCCATTCGCCACCTCACGCTCTTGTGGTCTGCCCTGGGTAACCACGTCCAGGCCCTCGGGCACAGAGACCTTTATCCGTCCAGTAAAAAAAGACGATGAACGTTCACCCAACGCGCCATAATCCACACCCGGCACAGGATACCACCGGCTTCGAGGCGGTAAAAAAATCGAATGAGAACGCACCCAGGCCGTCATATCGCCTTTGTGAACCGGGGGTCCTCGACCTTCTTTCTTTAAACGCACCCCTCCGGTATCGCGCAAGAGATCAAACCCGTTTACGTCTATTTCCCCCGCATATTGGAATCCGACGGTTGCACTGCTATCCGGAGCCAGGCCGGACTCCAAAAACACTTCAATCACCGAAGCCGTCCGCTGCCACGGCGTCTCAACCCCTCCAATTTCGAGGCTTTCCAGCAACAGGCCCGGGTTCAGGCTAAATACCAGCGTATCCAGTACTGTACCCGTTCCATTCTTGATTTCGATATTTGCCCGCGCACGTACCGGTGCCCCACGGGTCAGAAAATCCACTTCCATGTCGTACTGAACAATATCTGCGACGTCCATCCCCGAAAACGAGCGTTGCACTTCCAGCCTTTCTGCACGCTCCTCCGCTGCGGCCAAATCGTTCTGTTGCATGGAGAAATACAAACCAACTGCAAATATCAACCCCAGAAGCGCCCCGGCTCGCCCCATCCAAACCCATCGGGGCGATTGAGACAGGCGAGGGTAGCGCTCTACAGAAAGGGCAAAGAAGAACAGGGCAAGACAAATGTAAAACAACCGAATTTCCAGAACCCGACGGATGTCTCCAAGCCCAATCAGATCCGAGTAAAACAGCGGTGCAAAAAACGCTCCAAAATCATAGATCCCACCGTAGCGCTGCCCCAGAAAAAAAAGCACGGCCAACCCATAGGCAATCACAACCAGCGTAACCGCAGACTGCTTGCGCAGCACCGCACCCAGGAAAAATGTAACCGCAGACATGTACAGCAGTGCTGGCAGATTCATGAGCAGCAGATAGGCCAGGTACGGGCGAATGGCGAAGGGTGTTCCTGTGATACTGATCTTTGCGGCCTGAATGACCAGACCCAGCAAAAGCACTCCCAGACTCAGCGTAAACAATCCCCCAACCACTCCCAGATACTTCCCCGCGACAAGCTCTGCCGTCGAAACCGGACGCGCCGCAATCACTTCAAAAATACCCGCCCGCTCATCGGCCGCCCGAAAGTCTCCCACTAGAAATGCAATTACAATGGCCTGGAGATAACTGTACAGATAAAATGGCAGGTACGCACCCAGACCGATTACAGAGTCAAAATCAAATCCCTGGGTTTCCGCGACGGCCAGTACGCCGCCCACAAGAACTGGAATCGCAACCCCGATCCCGCCCATGATTCGGAATTTCGTAGTCCTCAGAAGCATTGTGCGCTCGTACCGCGCGACACTCATAATATTCCATATTGTGTTCATCTATGCCGGTTGCTCCATACCCATAAAATAAACATAGGCATCTTCCAGATTTGGTAGAACAGGTTCAGCCCCTGAAGGCGGAGAGGCATCCCCTACCAGACGCAGATCCATCTGGCCTGCATCCACGGAAATGGTTACCACCGCAAACTCTTTTGACAGCAATTCGAAAGCCGCATCATCCGCCTCTACCCGCCAGGTTTTCCCCTCTGCCAAACGCACCAATTCTTCTGGTGGGCCCTGATACACAACCCGGCCCGCATTCAGCACGGCCAGTTCTTCACACGTGCTGGAAATATCGCCCACAATATGCGTGGAAATCAAAACTGCACGATCCCGACTCAATCGAGCAAGAATTCCCCTGAAACGAATCCGTTCTTCTGGATCCAGCCCCACAGTAGGTTCATCTACAATCAAAAAATCAGGCTCAGCCAAAATTGCCTGCGCAATCCCTAACCGCCGCATCATTCCCCCCGAAAACGTACCGGAGCGCCGGTTCCTGTCGTTGAACAACCCCACGTTTTCCAGTGCGGCAGAAACCCTCTTCTGTCGTTCCGTCCTATTGTGGATCCCCGCAAGCCGGGCCATATAATCCAGAAACTCCCATGCTGTCAGTTGCGGGTACGCCCCAAAGTGCTGCGGCAGGTACCCCAGGCGAGACCGCACCAGCCCGCGGTTTTCTCCCAGATCCATTCCATCCACCAGCACTCGCCCCGAAGTAGGCTCCATTTGCGTGGACAAAATCTGGATCAGAGTCGTCTTCCCAGCTCCGTTCGGACCCAGCAAGCCGAACGTGCCGTGCCCAATCTCCAGATCAACTTCATTCAGCGCAGGAACCGCACCTTTGCTGTAAATTTTGGTCAGCCCTTCCATCCGGATGTTCATAAAATGCATTCTCATGTGAGTTGATGCTTACTTGTCTATTTGAATTAGACTCCGTGTTACCTCGGAACGTTCCGCCGAGTGCAGGATGATGTAAAATTTCTGGATTTCCCATGCCTATGGTATTACATTTTTTGAAATTTAGATAGAAGATTATAAATGAATTAATGTTCATATACTAAAATAAATGAATCTACGTTCTCTCTAACAACTTCGTCTAACCATCCTAATTATACCAGGTGACGCGCTGTCAACTCCACCTTGATATGACGCCCGCTCAATTCAGGCATGGGAGGGCTGATCAATACGTGAATACAAGCCGGATTCAAGACCTCTGCTGCGGCCGTTTCGAATGCTGCGGCCGCCTGAGGAGAACTGGCATACACGAATGCAAGGCACACGTCATCTTGACGTAATGAAGCCTGTCTCAGTGCGACATCAATCTGCGCGACCACCGCCCCGGCCTCCTCTTCAGGAGAACCCGGTCCGGCTGCCCGCAATTCCCCCACCTGTACCAATTCCCACTCTGCAGCCCTGCTGGAGCGCATCACGGCGCTGTTCTCATCTACCAAAGCGGCCGGGAGATCCAGTTCGCGTTGTACCAGTTCAGCTTCCCCATCCGGCAAAACGCCCATGACCTGGATTTCCGTATAGAGCTTTGGCGGATTCCCAAAACTGCGGCTATCCGACATCATCACAACCGGCCGGGGTCGCCCGGCCCACCGACGGGCAACCTCTTGACGAATCAACCCCGCCACCTCCGTATTGTGTGCAAATGGGCGCAACCGCACCACATCGCTGAGCGACCCACCGGCTTCCTCAAAAATCCTCTGGATAACGTCAAACACGTGGGCGATCTGCCGTTCTGGGTCGCCTACAAACAACGGCGTAATGGCGTCATCCCAGGCAACAACACCTGAAATATGGATCTGACGTGCCCCTCCAAATCTTGTTATCACGGTAGGTGCCAGCGCCATGAACTCCGTATCGTACAGGCATTCCGGCTGCCAGACTTTCTGTTCAAACCCCTTCTCACCCGGCTTAGGAACATAGGCTACGGCCTGAATACGGGTAGAAAATTTTGCATCCGCATGCGCCCATCCCAATGTGGTGATCGATGCCCGGTACTTTTCTCCAAAACGCGCCCGGCGGACATCTCGCATGTGTGTGCCATCATAAAGCCGGTTGTGGAGGACTGTCCACTCGACAAACGAACGAAAATCGCCACCTTGCGCACCGGCCGCATCTTCAAGTGCCTGACAGAGCGCTTCATTTTGTGCCTCGGACCACGCATTCTGCAGGGCCTTGCTGGTCTCTTCGGACCAGGTTTCTCCACTCCGTTCCGCAGGAAGCAGCGCTCCCAATCGGTTCACATCCACGCGAACCGCACGCCCCCAATCTGTAACATGGAAATGTGCGTCCTCAACCACATTGGGTTTTTCAACAGCCATCTTTTTCTCCCTATTCGTTTATGCGCGAGAATCCAGTCGCGTCTTCTCCACCTCATGTAGTAGCGGTTCACCTTGTAAAAAACGGATCACCTCGTCTATGACCTGTCTCCCCATTCTCACGATTCCATCCGAATGCCCTGAAATCGTAGGCGTAATCATACAATTGGGATGGTATCGCAACCTGTCCAGCCCACCGGGCATCCCACCTGCAACCATATCCAGACAGGCGAACAGGGTCCCCGTCTCCAGGCGTTCAGAAAGCGCGTCCATATCAATCAGCTCACCGTAAGAAGTATTCACCACCAGCGCTCCGGGCTGGAGCCGGGCCAACGCCTCGCGGCTCAGAATTTTGTCCGTGTGTACATTGTGTGCGGCGTGGAATGACAACACCTCGCTCCATTCGCACAAAACATCCATATGTTCGGCCCGCACCACGCCATGTTCAGCAAAGACCTCATCCGAAATATGGGGATCGCAAGCCCGTACCTCACAATCGAAAGGAACCAGCAACCGTGCCACGTGCTGCCCAATTGCGCCAAACCCCAGCAAACCTACCCGTTTTCCAATTAGACTCCGCTGGGGCACCCGTTCTGCATCGATACGAGATTGGAGAGGACCACCGCCCCACTGCTGCCGAACGTAGAACGGGAACCGGTGCAGCCCTGCCAGCATCAATCCGAGCGTCAAATCCGCCAGCAAAAAACCCTGCGCATCCACCGACGTGACCACACGCACGCCCCGGTCCCAGGCCGACCGATCTATAGCACCTTGTAGCGATCCTCCGATCCGGGCAAACAGCTTGAGGTCAGTACAAAGATCCAGCACCTCGGTCGTATAGTTGGGTGCACCCCACGAACTGATCACGGCCACCGCCCCACCCGCGGCATCGGCCACTTCATTGGCCGCCATATTCGTCTTCGCCCGCAAACAATGAAACTCAGCTACCTGCTTCAGTCGCGCCAGGTCCGCTTCCGTTGCCAACAGATCCAGATCCCGATTGCCCAACCAGAATACGACTTTCGGCTTCCCCATCTTCCTCTCCCTCTTATCAATCATGTTCGGCTAATGGTGCGAACAACGTACATGCGGCGTTTCCGGGGTTCTCTAACGATAAAGGCAAATCCCAGGCTACAAATGATCGCCAGCGCAGCACCAATCAGGAACACGCTGAAATAATCTCCGGTAAGGTCCACAATCCAACCACAAAGAGGCACTACAACCAGAATCACAGGTAACATCACCAGATTGCCAGCTGCGATGAGCATGCCTGTCTCTTCACGTGGAATCAGCTCTACAGACAGATTGGTCAAGAGCATCATCCCTAACGTCGTCGTGCCGGCGTGAAGCGCAAAACCTACATATACAAGGCCGATGCCCACCTGATCTACCTGCGCCGCAATCCCAACAATGACAAAGGCGGCCGCCAGGCACACACCCATAATCACCCCAACCGTACGGTACCCAAACCGATCCGCAATTTTACCAGACAAATGGCCCAGCACCGCTGCCGCGACCAGCCGGATCACGGTAAAACCCAGCACATGAGAACCCGCACCCTGGATTTTTTCGGTGGCAAACGTGACAACAAACGGACCCATCTGGATGGCTGCAAAAGCCAGAACCAGAAAAAACATCGTAATCCGGTAATTGGGCTCCCGCCACAATCTGCGCAACAGACCGCGCGCCCGAAGCCAGAACTCAACAGCCGAGCCCTCGCGCCTGGTTCCTTTGCGCACACGCACATCCGGATTCCGCTGCTCCCGGAACAGCATCAGCACAAGAGAAGAAAAAAGATACAGGCCGCCGCCAATCAGAAACGCCAGATAATAATTCTGGGGTTCGGACCACTCGTTCATCAACCATCTCGTAGCCGGAGCTGCCCCCAGGATAGCCACAGCCAGAATGGCCATGCGGTACCCGTAGAGTGAACCTCGCTTCCGCAGTGGCGTACTATCCGTCATCAAAGCAAAATAGAGCGCATCACAGACAGACAGCAGAGCCGCGTACCAGACCATAGCAAGAACAAACAGAGGAAGAAGATATGATTCTGAAACGAAACCCGGAAGAGCAAAGAGAACGCCGCTGTACAACAACCAGGGCACCACACCGACCGCATATCCAAGGGCAACCAGGGTCTTCCGGCTTCGACGCGAAAAAAAGTGCGCCCCCAGCATTTGGAGCGGTGAAAGCGTAACAAGCAAAGAGGTAACCAAACCTACAACGCTCTTGGGGCTACCAATGGATGCCATGTATGCGGGCACCACCGTAAAAAACATGGCAAATGCCGAACCCAGGCCCCACACGAACTCGAACCCGAGTAAGCAACCTGTATTGTAGCGGAAATTCTGAGATACGGAGCGCTCGTACCCGGCACGTATACTGGCTTTCTTTGAACCTGCCTCCTGAAGATGTGCATTCTGTGACTCAGACATAGACGATCAGATACGGACAAAACGTTCTCACGTACCCCTCCATTAAAAAGCCCCGATGGATTCACACATCGGGGCTTCGTTTTGAATGCGATTCACCCGTTCCGAACGCGCTCCGGGCAGGTATATAAATTACAGGTTTTTCCACGCAAGAAACCGATGAGTGTAAGTCCCACTTTCGAAGCCAGATCCACAGCCAATGAACTCGCCGCAGAGACACTGATCACAAAAGGAATACCAGCTCCGGCCGCTTTCTGGATAATTTCAAAACTCGCACGGCCGCTCACTACCAGTACAGTTGGAACCTCAAGATGGGGCACCTCCGTACCTGCTCCGATCAGATCTCGCATCAAAAGCGCACCCACAGCCTTATCCACCGCATTGTGCCGCCCAACATCTTCATAACAGGCAAGCAGGTGGCCATCCGCAGCAAACAGCCCGGCCGCATGCACCCCGCCGGTTTCTGCAAAATTGACCTGATGGGACCGAAGTTGTCCGACCATGTCCATCAACGCCGCAATATTCAGAACTGGCCCATCGGCCAGCGGCTCGCACCGATCAATCAAATCCTGTACACTCTGCCGACCACACACGCCGCAGGCCGAGGTCGTAAGCGTTCCTCGCCGACTCAAGGCCACACGTTCTACGTCCAACGAAGTTCCTGGCGCAGGAAGCACGTCGATCACATTGCCAAAATCTTCAGCTCCAGGGCGCCCACAATGGTACACTCTGCCCACATCGTGGATTGAACCGATGATCCCTTCGCTAAAAAGAAATCCCAATGCCAACCGCTCATCGTGCCCTGGGGTTCGCATCGTCACGGCCATCCGATCCCCAGCCACCCGAATCTCCAGCGGCTCCTCAACGGCCACGGCATCGTCCACCTGCTCAAGCCGTCCGTCCCGCACTTTCGTTACGCTTCGCCGGACAACACCTTCATTTTCTGCGGTCATAACCAACTCCGGCAAAGACTTCCATGCTACCCACGATGAACACGTACAGCCACCTTCCGCGCCTCCGAATCGTCCCGATAGACGAGATCTTCTGCATCAAGGGCCGGAAGCGATTGGGGTGACCGCTGGAGATCCACCTCCACCGCGAACTCCCGAATCAGAAGTTCGGATTCCTGCCTCACCTTGAAGAGGGTCA
>JAQCGA010000130.1 GCA_027619145.1 bacterium
CCCTCTAACCAGGCCCACATTGACGCCGGCGACGCCACCCATTTCATCTCTATTCACCCACAAAAAAAACGACCCTCGAAGACTTCCCTCCCACAGGCTGCCTTCGAAGGCCGATAACATCCGGAAACCGGACATCAACAAACATGATAGCGCCACACAACACACCTGTCAATAAAAAAACGGGGCCTCACGCGCTTTTCTCCATTTACTGGGAGGGAAGAGATAAACAGAGTGCGCGGAGGCCCACAAAAATCAGAATCGGTATGTGAATAAAAAATATCCAACTTATTACGTACTGTCAAGGGATTGCGAACAAATTTTCAGTCCACCCTCCAGGATTTCTTCCCGCCGAAAACCGCCAATTCAAAATATTTAAAAAAACAATCCACCTGCTCAAATCCAATGCGCTCTAGCCACCGGCACTGTCGGTCCACCTGAGCCAGAATATTGGCGGCCTTATCTGGGCGGTACACATACTCCCGCGCAACGTCCTCCCGGGTCTTTCCAGTTCTATCGGCCACCTGTTTCTGGTAAATCGAGTCCACCAGTGCCTGGTTAAATACCTCCTCCAGTTCTGCCGAAGGTGAAGCTACGTGCTCCACATTCACGAACATCCCTCCGGGCTTCAACAAACCGAACACCTCCTTGTAAAGCGCCTGCTTCCGCCGGTCCGTCAGATGATGAATACAGAACCCAGAAACGACCGCATCAAACCCTCCATCTTCCAGGCCCGTCAGCCAGCCTTTCCTGGAAAGATCTCCCTCCACAATCTCAACACGGCCTCCGCGTTCTGCAAACCGCCTCTGGGCAGCCTCCAGCATCGGCCGCGAATGATCCACCAGCACCCCGGACGCGCCAGGAAACCGTTCCAGCAATGCAGCAGACAAAATCCCGTCTCCACAGCCCAGATCCAGAAACCGGTTCACGCCGTCCGTCAAAGATTCAATCACACGGCACATCACTTCAATCTGCTCTTTTGCCAGCGGAATCCCAGCCCGAACCCCCTTTAAATACGTGGATACGAGCCCGCCATCTCGCCAAACCTTCCCGCCCTGAGACATAGCCATCACTCCTTAAAATTTCTGCACAATCTTCTTGTCGTCACTTCCGAGTGCTGTTATCAGGAAACCATTGTTGCATCTGGAACCAAAATCGAAAAAGCTGCAGGCACCCATGTCCAACCTCCTGCCCCTCTCACAACGAAAACTGCTGGACACCCACGCCTCTGGAATACATATTGAAAGCCGATCGAACATAATTCAAATAACAATAATTTATGCAATAGATCAAAATTATAAATTTGATATATAATTCTGCCTTCACTACATTTGGGTATGCCTCTACAATCTCTCCCTCGCTGGATCTTTTTCGACTGTTTCAATACCCTTCTGGACGACTTCGACACCACAGGAGACGAATCCGGCATGGCGCCTGTTCGCCACATCCCCGTCGAAGCCGGATTTTATGCGAACGCTACAGAATTCCGCTCCCATAATGAAGCTCTACGCCGAGCGGGTATCCCTCAAGACGGCTCCGGGCAAATTCTCTTTATTGGCGATAACCTGAAAAACGACGTCCTTACCCCACAAAAGCTCGGGATGCAAGCCCTCTATCTGGACCGATCTGCAGACCGGCCGTCTCCCCCTGCGCCGCAGAATGTTCCTACCCTTGTTTCCTGGAAAACCTTTCGACCTCACGCGCTCAATTCCTGAAAGGAGTGGATGTGTCCATCACCCTCCCGCCCACAATGCTCCTCGATCTGGACGACACCATCATCGCCTATTCTGCCTACGCGGAGCCGTGCTGGAAACAAACTTGTTCCCTCTATACAGACCGACTGGATGGGGTTTCTTCTGAAAGACTCTACGAAACCCTCCTGGAAACCCGCATCTGGTTCTGGGGCGATTCAGAGCGGCACCGCATCAACCGCCAGAACATGCGCCTTTCCCAACAGCGAGTCGTGGACCATACATTGAAACGCCTTGGCATTGAAAGCTGGGATCTCGCTACAGAAATCGCCGAAGCCTTCATTTGCGCACGCCAGAAAACCATCCAGCCGTTCCCGGGAGCCATCGAAACCCTCAACACCCTGCAAGAACACGGCATCCGAATGGTTCTCATCACCAACGGCGCATCCGAACCCCAGCGTGAAAAAATTAACAAATTCAACCTCGCACCCTTCTTCGACGCCATTTTCATTGAAGGGGAACGCGGATACGGAAAGCCCGACGAGCGAATCTACCACGACGCACTCAAATTCCTGGGCGTAGCCTCATCTGAAACCTGGATGGTTGGCGACAACCTCGAATGGGAAATCGCTGTCCCCCAGAAGCTCGGCATCTTTGCCGTCTGGAACGACCCGCTTGGGAATGGCCTGCCCGAAAATACAACCATCCGACCGAATCGCATCATTCAATCGATCGCCGAACTCGTCTCCTGATCCATCCACACGCGAGGATTCCCATGAGCCTGCTTCACTTCTACCGTACTCCCTTCCTCTCTGCTGAACAGACAAATTCCCTGGTACGTGAAGCCCAGCAAACCATCTCCCCCGGCATCCGCGCAATCGAAACCGAAGCCTGCTTCAACGTCGAAACCCAGAGCGTCTTATCTGCCAGCGAACAGGAACTCCTCACCTGGCTCCTCCGTGAAACCTTCGAGCCCGGACAATTCGCAGATTCATCCTTCCTCGACACCGATGCACTTGTCCTGGAAGTGGGCCCGCGCATGAGCTTCAGTACAGCCTGGTCCACCAACGCCGTCTCCGTCTGCCACGCCTGCGGCCTGGAAAAGATCGGCCGTATCGAACGTTCCCGCCGCTACCTGCTCCGATCTTCATCCCCACTTACCAAAACCGACCAGGCCGCTTTCCTCGCCCTTGTCCACGACCGCATGACCGAGTGCCCGTACCCTGAACCCCTCACCACCTTTGAAACCGGTATCACCCCGGAACCCGCATTCGAAATCCCCCTCATTCAAGAAGGACGCGCCGCCCTGGAACGCATCAACCGCGAAATGGGCCTCGCGTTCGACGACTGGGACCTGGACTATTATACCACCCTCTTCCTGGACCATATCAAGCGCAACCCCACCAACGTAGAATGCTTCGACATTGCCCAGTCCAACAGCGAACACTCCCGTCACTGGTTCTTCAGAGGCAAGCTGATTGTGGACGGCGAAGAAATCCCCGATCACCTCATCGCTATGGTCCAGGCCCCCCTCAAGGCCAATCCAAACAACAGCACCATCGCCTTCAACGACAACTCCAGCGCCATCCGAGGCTACTCCATTCGGACCCTCATACCCGTTGAACCCGGTAGCCCCGGTTCATTCTCCCTGACCAACCGAGACTATCAGATCCTCTTCACCGCCGAAACCCACAACTTCCCCTCCGGCGTCGCACCGTTTCCCGGTGCAGAAACCGGAACCGGTGGTCGTATCCGCGACGTGCACGCCACGGGCCGCGGCTCCCTCGTCGTTGCCGGTACCGCCGCCTACTGCGTGGGCAACCTGCACATTCCTGGATACAAACTCCCCTGGGAAAATTCGGATTTCCGTTATCCAGACAACCTGGCAACCCCGCTCCAGATCGAACTCAAAGCCAGCAACGGCGCATCGGACTACGGCAACAAATTCGGCGAACCCCTCATCCAGGGCTACACGCGGTCCTTGGTCCTGGGTCTTACCGGAGGGGAACGACGTGAATGGATCAAACCCATCATGTTCAGCGCCGGCATTGGTCAAATTGACGCGCAGCACACTAAAAAAGGCGGCCCAGAAAAAGAAATGTGGGCCGTCAAACTCGGCGGTCCCGCCTACAGAATTGGCATGGGCGGCGGTGCGGCCTCCTCTATGGTCCAGGGAGAAAATGCCGCCGAACTCGACTTCAACGCCGTACAGCGCGGCGATGCAGAAATGGAACAGAAAGTCAACCGCGTCATCCGCGCCTGCGTAGAACTGGGCGACCGAAACCCAATCGTAAGCATCCACGACCAGGGCGCTGGCGGAAACTGTAACGTCCTCAAAGAAATCGTCGAACCCGAAGGCGCCCGCATCCAGGTTCGCGACATTCTCGTAGGCGATCACACCCTCTCCGTCCTGGAAATCTGGGGGGCCGAATACCAGGAAAACGATGCCCTCCTGTTGCGCCCCGAACACGAAGCGCTCTTCAAATCTCTCTGCGACCGAGAAAAAGTTCCCACCGCCTTTGTGGGTCGCATCACCGGCGACGGAAAGATCGTCCTCTACGACGAACTGGACGGCTCCACCCCCGTGGACATGGAACTGGACAAAGTCCTGGGCGCGATGCCGCAAAAAACATTCAAACTGGACCGCGTCCAACCGCGCCTCGAACCCCTCAAACTCCCAGAAAACCTCAGTATCAACGACGCTCTCGAACGCGTCCTTCGCCTCGTCTCCGTCGGTTCCAAACGTTTTCTCACCAACAAAGTAGACCGCAGCGTGACAGGCCTCATCGCCCGGCAACAATGCGCCGGTCCGCTCCAGCTCACCGTATCCGACGTGGCCGTCATCGCCCAGAGCCATTTCGGTACCACCGGGGCGGCCACCGCCATTGGCGAACAACCCATCCTCGGCCTGCTCAACCCCGCTGCCATGGCCCGCATGACCGTGGGCGAAGCCTTCACCAATCTCGTCTGGGCAAAGGTCAGTTCCCTGGAAGACGTAAAATGTTCCGGAAACTGGATGTGGGCCGCAAAATTGCCCGGCGAAGGCGCGGCCCTCTACGACGCCGCAGCCGCCCTCCGGGACATCCTTCTCGAGCTGGGTGCAGCCATCGACGGAGGCAAAGACAGCCTCTCCATGGCCGCCCGCGCCCCAGGAGAAGGCGGCAAAGACGAAACCGTCAAAGCCCCGGGCGCTCTCGTCGTCTCCGCTTACGTTACCTGCCCCGACATTACAAAAACCGTCACCCCGGATCTCAAACTCCCTGGCAACGGCCGCATCCTCTTCGTGGACCTGCCCGGCGGCAACACCCGTCTGGGCGGTTCGGCCCTCGCCCAGGTGTACGAACAGATCGGTGACACCCCTCCAGACGTAGACGACCCAGACTTACTCAAGCGTGCCTTTAACACAATCCAGACACTCATCGGAAAAGACTTGATCCGCGCAGGTCACGACCGCAGCGACGGCGGCCTGGTCACAACGCTCCTGGAAATGGCCTTCTCTGGAAATTGCGGCCTCCAGATCAATCTTCCCGGCAAAGACCCCATCACCACCCTCTTCGCCGAAGAACTCGGCCTGGCCCTCGAAGTTGCACCTGAGGACGAAACCCACGTACTCGACGCCTTCAAAAAAGCAAACGTCCCTTGTTCCTCCATCGGCGTATCCACCGAAGAACCAACCGTACACATCCAAATCAACGGTCAAACCGCCCTGGAAGCAGACGTGCGCGAACTGCGGGACCTCTGGGAAGAAACCAGCTACCGCCTGGAACGCCTACAGGCAAACCCGGATTGCGTACAGCAGGAACGGGACACGTTGCCCGAACGTACCGGCCCCCGGTTCACCGTCCCATTCATACCAGAACCCACATCTCCTTCTCTCCTCGAAACAAAAAACAAAATCCCCGTTGCCATTGTCCGTGAAGAAGGCAGCAACGGGGACCGGGAAATGACCTCGGCCTTTTTCGCCGCAGGGTTCGAACCCTGGGACATTACCATGTCCGACCTCCTGGCCGGACGCGCCACGCTGGATCGGTTCCGAGGTGTCGTCTTTGTAGGCGGCTTCAGTTATGCAGATGTGCTCGACTCCGCCAAAGGCTGGGCCGGTGTCATCCGCTACAACACCGACCTCTGGCAGCAATTCGAAACCTTCTACAACCGCCCGGACACCTTCAGCCTGGGCGTATGCAACGGTTGTCAGCTCATGGCCCTGCTGGGCTGGGTACCCTGGCGGGGAATTGCCGACGAAATCCAGCCACGCTTCATCCACAACAGCTCGGGCCGCTTCGAATCCCGCTTCTCCACGGTCCAGATCCAGGAAAGCCCCTCCATGATGCTCTCCGGGATGGCCGGCGCATCGCTGGGCGTATGGGTTGCCCACGGCGAAGGCCGCGCCTTCTTCCCCGATAGCACCACTGCCAGCAAAATTCTCGCACAGAACCTGGCCCCGGTCCGCTACGTGAATGACGAGAACCAGGTAACACAAACCTATCCATTCAACCCCAACGGCTCTCCCCACGGCATTGCCGGCCTCTGCTCCCCGGACGGACGCCACCTGGCCATGATGCCGCACCCCGAACGGGCCTTCCTCAAATGGCAGTGGGGCTTTATGCCCGAAGACTGGAAACGAGATCTTAAGGCATCCCCCTGGCTCAAGATGTTCCAGAACGCAAGAACCTGGTGCGAGAAGGTCCAGGTGAAATAAAAGCAGCGACCCTTAATAGCCGTCCCTACCCGGTGCGTTTTCGCCAATTGCACCTTTTCTAACCGTACAGGAATGAAGAAAGGCGCAGAGGACAAAACCCCTGCGCCTTTCTTCATTTTTTACGAAATTCACGCATCCTGCACTTTTTTCCAATAAAATCCCGAATACGTAAGCGCCTCAACCTCTCGCTCTCGCGCATAAGAAAGCAGCGCCTTCACCCACCCCGTCCCGGCCTCATCGTAGCGCAACATTGTCCAATCGTGAAAACACGCCCCATACACCAACCCGCCTTCCAGGCTCTCATCCACCGCCTCTTTCAGTACTTCCCCAAATGCTTCACCCCGCTCTGGCCCATTCGCCTCAAACCAGACCGCATCCAGCCAGTGTTGAAACGGGATCTCCAGTAATGCCGGAAACCCTTGTTCTGCATACCAGAATGGCTGCACCGTAAGCGGTGTCGGATTTCCGCCTTCCGCGTTGCGTGCCCACGAACTCACGTACCGGATTCCCGCCGCCTTCAAAATGCCCAGCAACTCGGTCCGATCTGTCAACCCACGGTAATATCCATGCGGCGTACGAATGCCAATACAATCGATGCCCAGGTACTGCTTCAGGATGGCCGACGTACTGTTCACTTCATGCGCAATTGCCTCCGGCGGAGAGGCCAGAAACGTCCCACCCTTCCAGTGATCTTCCTTGAACAGCGTGTGGCTGTACGTATGTTGCTGGATCTCAAACAGCGGGTGATCCACAAACGCTTCGAACGCCTTCACGTTGTGTAGCAAAGTTCGGCCACACACAAACAGCGTCGCCGGAACTCCGTGCGC
Source organism: bacterium (assembly GCA_027619145.1). Next base: position 7,215 of record JAQCGA010000130.1, read on the forward strand.
CTCGTGATTCCGGCGAATTACCTCCAAAGCCTTTACCGTCGTTCCAGGGTCCAGGGCCTCTACAAACCCATGTTCGCCAATTCGGGCCAGCCCTTCGCCAATCGCGAAAGATTCTACGTCATATCCCACCAGGAGCGTTGCCATAATTACAGTCTTCCTGTTTCAAACATTTCTATTCCCACGCGCTTTGAACCCACGGGACAGCCGCCTCCAAAGGGGTAACAAACAATTGTGTTTGAAAGTGCGTCACCCCTTCTACCACAATCAAAGAAACACTCACCCCTTTTTCCTGCAACGCCACTACGGTGGTCCGTACCGGTTCAAATGGCACCACTTCATCCGCAACGCTGTGGACTGCCAGAATAGGAATGGTCCAGGCAACATCTGCCGCTCCTTCTATCGGGCGTGCGGAAATCGGAATCGCGGCGCGGAACCGGTCCTGGTGCCTGGACGCCATATACCACGTACCCGCTCCCCCCATGCTGAATCCTGTGATCAACGTCTTTTTGGGGTCGATGTTATAATTGGCATTAATTACATCCAATAGGGCCAGCAAGTCCGCTTCGCTCTGTGCATTGGACCAGGATCCGTTGGCATCCGGAGCCACCATAATTGCATCCAGATCTTGCAATGCCGGCCCGATCAGGATATCCAGAAACCCTTCACCGTAATACGGCGTCACTTCACCCCCGTAATGCAACGCCAGAATCAACGGCGCGGGAACTGCCGGATTGTAGTTCGGCGGAAGAGCAATCGCATACCGCATATTACGCGATTCCAGCACCTGCCGATACACCCCAGACGATTTCGGAAATGGATCATCCACACCCACCGCATCATCGGATCCACAACCAGCCGTCATCGCAACAAGCACCGCCACCAACCCGATCCAGTGGCAAAAGCCTTGTTTTTCTCCTTCTGTTTTACCCAAAAACTTCATAACTTTATTCTCCTGTAAAAAGGCGGAACAAGTTCCCGCCTCGCGGCGGCATTCCCGGCTGTGAATATCCAATATACCCAACTCCGCCCTGACTTGACAATCGAATCTTTCTGTACGGTGAACGCATCTTGTCGCTGGAACCAGACCCTGACACCCAAAAGGAACGACCCCATGAAAATCACCCGCCTGGAACGCACCGTCGTCTGCGTACCTTTTCTACCCGGCATTCTTCCTCCGTCCGAGCTCGAACTCCCCACCCCAGCTTATCCGGAACCGCTGAACGCACGAAGACAGGACGTATTGAAAGTTCACACCGATGAAGGACTCACCGGCATCGGCATGAGCGGACCTTACTTTGGATCGCGTAAAGACAATCCCCCGGACCTCATCGGGAAAAACCCCCTGGACTTCGAACCCCGCAGTCTCGGCGGCGGTGGGTACGATATTGCCCTTCTGGATCTGATTGGAAAAGCTCTGAATTGGCCGCTGTGCCGCATCTTTGGCGGGAAATTCCAGGACCGAGTTCTGGTAGACTACTGGATCTCCCGCATGGGCCCCGAAGCCTCTGCGCAAGCCGCCAGGCGTGCGACTGCCCTGGGCTTCCATGGGATCAAACTGAAATGCCGCATTGAAGACGGGGACGTGGCAGATCGTACCCATGCCATCCATGAAGCCGCGCCAAACCTGCGCATCGTCCTGGATCCCAACGAACGTTTCCATACCTTAGAACAAACCCTGGAACTCGCCCG
>JAQCGA010000131.1 GCA_027619145.1 bacterium
CCGGATGTTGGGGCCGAGGTAGATTGAGGACACGGCCGTTTCAGGGTGAGAGGGAATTTATGGCGGAATTGAGTGAAATTCAGAATGAGTTTATCCGAAATGAAATTGAAGAGTTCCTGGAGCGAGAGGACGAGCGGGAACGGAACATAAACCTGTTCGCACGTGTAAATCCGAAGTTGCAGGATATTTCGGCGGCGTTGATTGACGGAGCCCATCATGTGGTGGATGAGATGACGAGGGAGGCGCTGGATTCGGGTATTGAGGCGCTGGAGGTGATGGATGACGGGCTGATTTTGGGTATGGGAATTGTGGGGATCAAGTTTCGGGAGAATTTCATTTTCGTACCGGAGGTGCTGGCCTGTGCGCGGGCAATGAAGGCGGGGATGAAACATATTGAACCGATTTTGTCTGCGTCCGGCATTGAGCCGATCGGGACCGTAATTATGGGTACGGTGAAGGGAGATTTGCACGATATTGGTAAGAATTTGTGTATTATGATGCTGGGTGGAGCGGGGTTTGTGGTGCACGACCTGGGGGTGGATACGTCGGAAGGTGAATTTATGGATGCGGTGGAAGAACACGGGGCGAAGGTGATTGGGATGTCTGCGCTGTTGACGACGACGATGCCGAATATGGGGAAGACGATTGAAGCGTTTATTGACGCGGATTTGCGGGAGGACGTAAAGTTTATGGTGGGCGGCGCACCGGTTACACAGGAATTCGCGGACGATATGGGAGCAGATGGGTATGGGAAAGACGCCCTGGAATGTGTGGATCTGGCGAAGCGCCTTCTGAAAGAACTCAAGGAGGAGGCGCAGTAAGGAGCGGAATGAACAAGATTGATAGAGCTGAATATCAGAAGCGGCTGGATCGGATTACGGAGATGTTCGCAGGGATGGTGAAATACGCGGATGAGCTTTCTGTAAAGCGGTGCCCGTATAAGAACCGATTTAGCGAATGTACCGCGCAGTTCCGGTGCAGAAATCAGCAGGAACCTCGGCCCGAGGGCGAGTTGCTTACGTGTGGGCTGGAAGATGGGTTGGACTATCGGAGCGCCTGGGAGAGCAACCCGGAGGCACTTGAGAAGGCGAAGACGAAGATTCGGGCACATAAGAAGGTGCGCCGGAAGAAGTCGGATGACTGAGGGTATGGGTAAGATTTCTTACGATGGGAAGATGCAGGAGCTGGTTGCAGGCAAAACGATGTTCGATTTTGCCGATGAGCTGGCGGTGCAGGTGCCCACGTCCTGCGGGCGTACAGGGCATTGTCACGAGTGCATCGTAGAGGTCCGGAAAGGGATGGAGGCGCTGGCACCTCGAACAGAGGCGGAGTCGTTTTTGCGCGGAGACTACCGGCTGGCCTGCCAGGCGTCGGTGCAGGATGTGGGGATTGAGGTTGAATTTGCACCGCTCCGCCGGAAGCCGAAAATTCTTTCGTTGCACGATGAGAAGCCCGTTGAATTGGCCCCTCTGGTTACACGCCAGGGGGATGTTGTTTTGTACGATGGAGAAGAGGTGGACCGGTACCGGGGGCATATCTACGGGATTGCAATGGATCTGGGGACCACAACGGTGGTGATGGACCTGGTAGACCTGGAGACCGGGAAGAGTGTACACGTAAGTTCGTTTGAAAATCCGCAGCGGTTTGGCGGTAGCGATGTGATGCACCGGATTTCGTACGATGGAAAGTTTCCAGGCGAGTTACGTAAGGCCGTTGTGAATGCGGTGAATCACGAGATTCATGAGTTGGAAAAACGCTACGGATTTGTGCGACAGGAGATTTACGAGATTGTGGTTGCGGGCAATAGTACGATGCGCGATCTTTTGTTCAGGCTGGATGTGCAGGGGATTGGGCAGCGGCCGTACAAGTCCACGGTGGAGAACGAGTACCTGGCTGGAGAGCGGGAGACGACGGCGATTCTTCAGGGGACCCGGCGGTTGGGGTTGCGTGGAAATGCAAAGGCCCGAGTTTATGGATTGCCGCTGGTAGCCAGTCATGTGGGTGGAGATACGGCTGCGGATCTGGTGGCGATCGAAATGGCTTCGCAGGATGGCGTGGTGATGCTGGTGGATGTGGGGACGAATACGGAGGTGGTGGTAGGGCACGCGGGACGCCTGCTGGCAGCGTCCTGTCCGGCCGGGCCGGCGTTTGAGGGGGGTGGGGTGAAGTACGGGATGCCGGGGTATGACGGGGCGATTGAGTCGATTCGGATTGAAGACGGGAAGTTTGTGTGCAGCACAATTGGAGATGTTGCGCCGCAGGGGATCTGCGGGTCCGGGTTGATTGATTTGCTGGCGGAGTTGCGGCGACATGGGTTGATGCAACCGAAGGGGCAGTTTAAGGATCGGTCTTATGAAATGACGATTGTGCCAGAACACGGGATTACGTTTTCACGGGAAGATGCGAGTAATCTGGCGCAGGCAAAGGCGGCCAATACCTGTGGGCAGTGGATTGCGATGCGGCATTTTGGTGTGGGGCCGGAGGATATCCAGAAGCTGTATCTGGCGGGTGGGTTTGCGAATTATGTGGATGTGAAGAATGCCATTGAGATTGGGTTCCTGGCGCCAGTGGCGGAGGACCGAATTGTGAAGATTGGGAATGCGGCGGTACAGGGTGCGCGGGAGGTGCTGTTGTCTCGTAAAAAGCGTACGGCGATTGAGGAACTGGTGAAGCAGGTTGAGCATATTGAATTGGAGACGACGCCAGACTTTTTTGAGGTGTTCGTAGAAGGTTGTCAGTTTAAGCCAATGCCGGAGGCGTTTGTTGCGCCAGAGGTATCCTGAACGATTTGAAGAGGGAGCGATTTATGTCAGGTCAGAATTCGGAAACGCTGCTGGTGTACGTGGGAACGTATACGCGCAAAGAGGCCCACGTGGAGGGGAAGAGTCGGGGGATTCATATTTACAGGATGGATTTGAGTTCGGGCAAGATGGCGTTTGTGAATACGTGTCCGGGTGTGGTGAATCCGTCGTTTCTGGATTTGCATCCGAATGGTGAATATCTGTATTCGGTGAGCGAAGTGGCAGAAGCAGACGGAAAACCGGGTGGAGGGATCAGTGCGTTGTCGATTGATCCGGAGACCGGGGAGCTGACATTGTTGAATCAGCAGTCTTCGGTGGGACAGGGGCCGTGTTATGTGAGTGTGGAGGCTACAGGACGGTACGTGCTGGTGGCGAATTATGGTAGCGGGAGTGTGGCGATGTTGCCAATTCGTCAAAATGGGGCGCTTGGAGAAGCGAGTGGCTTTGTGCAGCACGAGGGGTCCAGTGTAAATCCGAGTCGTCAGGCCGGTCCGCACGCGCATTCCATTTTGCCGGGTCCGGAGAATCGGTACGCGTTTGCGGCAGATCTGGGGCTGGATCAGATTGTGGCGTATGAGATGGATTTGGAAGCGGGGAAGTTGACGTCGGTTGAGCCTGCGAAAGCACAGGCGGGATGTGGACCGAGGCATTTCGATTTTCATCCCAATGGACGGTTCGCATATTTGATTAATGAGTTGAACTCTACGACGATTGTATATGCGTATGACAGTTCGAACGGGTCGATGCGGGAGATTCAGACGATTTCCACGGTGCCTGAAGGGTACACGGAAACGAATTATTGCGCGGATATCCACGTGGCACCGTCGGGCCGATTTGTGTATGGGTCAAACCGGGGGCACGATTCGATTGTAATTTTTAAGGTGGACGAAGAGACAGGTAAGCTGACGACCGTGGGGTACGAACCAACGCAGGGCGAGTACCCGCGTAATTTTGGGATTGATCCAACGGGGCAGTTTTTGTTGGCTGCGAATCAAAATTCGGATAGTATTGTGGTGTTCAGGGCTGATTCGGATTCGGGCACGTTGACTCCGACCGGCCAGGTGGTGGAAGCGCCCACGCCGGTTTGCGTAAAATTCCTGTCGCGGTAAACGTTCTCTTGCGAGGGAAAGATGTTGGGTTTTACCTGGCAAGGCGAGAGCCGTTTCTCAGTATGTGAAAGGATTTCATGAAATCATTTCTGGAAAGGCTGGAGGATCCTCGGCCCATTTTGTACGATGGTGGATTTGGATCGCAACTGTTTGCCCGGGGTGTGGAGTTGACGAATAGTACGCTGGCGAATGAGTCACATCCGGACGATGTGGCGGCGGTGCACCTGTCGTATATTGAGGCAGGGGCAGAGGTGATTGGTACAAATACATTTGTAGCGTCGCCGTTGCATTTAGAGATGGCGGGCAAGGAAGGGGCCGAGGCGGATCGGATTGTACGGTTGGCCGTTCGGCACGCAAAAGAAGCGGCGGAAAAGGGCGGGCGGGAAGTGTATGTGGCAGGGTCGATTGGGCCATCGCCAGGTGCGATTGAGGCGGATGCGGGCGATACGGATTTTGGTATTGCCAATGAAAAGGTACGGGATGCGCATACACGGGTGATTGAAGCGCTGGCCGCTGAAGGGGTGGATTTTTTTTGTATTGAGACGATGTTTTCCGCGCGAGAAGCAGCTATGATTGTGGATATTGTGCGGAAGACGGGACTTCCGGCGGCTGTGAACTTGACGTATAAGTACACGAAGAATCGCCGCACTGGAGGGGTTCTGTACCGGACGGATTGGGGCGATACGCCAGAGTCAGTGTTGGATGTGTTGTCCGGTGGTGAGTACTCTGGAGGGGATGATTTGTTGCCATACGTACATGTGCTCGGGTTGAATTGTGGAGCGGAGTCTTTGCGGCCAGAACATACGGGGATGCCGTACGCGATTACCGGGATTCAGCAGACACGGGAAGCGCTGGAGGCGAAGGGGGTTGCGCAGAAGCGGTTGATGGCGTACCCGAATGCAGGGATCCCGAAGCTGGACCGGCAGACGCATCAGACAACGTATTCTCAAGTGCCGGAGGAGATGGCGGCGTATATTGGGGATTTGTTAAAAGAGGGAGCGCATCTGGTGGGTGGGTGTTGCGGTACAACCCCCGATCATATTCGGGCGTTTCGGCAGGCGATAGATTCTCAGTAAGGTTTTGGAGGTGACTGGTATGGCGGTGTATCAGGTTTTATGCTGGGGAGAGATTCCCTCACAGGTTCGGGTGTTTGAGGGGAAGCGGCCGGTTTCGCGGCAAATGCCGGAGCGATTTCAGTTGGAGATTGACCGGGTGGCAATGGCGAAGGGGCTGTTTGGGACAGATGCGTACCTGGACCAGTGGGAGTGGAGCAAAAAGGAGGAGCGTCCGGGTGATGCTGAAGAGGTGTTGGAGGCGCTGATCCGGGAACTGGAAGCGGCGTACGATGCGAAGGGGAGAGAGTGATTGTAAATTACAAATTGTAGATTGCAAATTGCTGGATATACACGATGTGGGTGGTCAGGGTAAGAAATTTGAGGTGTGTTGCCGGAACTCCAATGGGGTTCCGGTATTTTCTTGTTCCTGCGATGGGATTGCTTGCGCGATTGGCTGTTCCGTGTTATCATAGGGCATCGTTTGTTGGCCTGGGCATCACCTGTGTAAACATCAACCGTATCGGATGTATGTATGAATACCGTTTTTATTTTGAGCGATCGCCATAACGCAGAATTCATGGGTTGTTATGGGAACGCGATTACCCGGACGCCGGCAATAGATGGGTTGGCTGAAAGAGGAGTTCGGTTTGAGCGTGCGTATTCGCTGAGCCCAATTTGTTCGCCCGCGCGTGCAGCCATGATTACCGGGCAGTACGTACACGAGACGGGTGTGTGGGACAATGTGTTTGCGTACTCGGGATTGCCGCAGGGATGGGGACATTTTTTTGCCGAGGAGGGAGTGAGGCTGGCTTCTATTGGGAAGCTGGATTACCGGCCGGATGCCGAACACGGAATTGAAGAGACACACCTGGCGGTACACCGGGAGAAGCTGGATATTCATTCGCTGTTTCGGGAAGTGGAGATTTTGCCGCGGTATGATTTGTTGAAAAAACACCAGGCAACGGGGCCAGCGGATTCGCTGGATGCGTTTGAGGGGGATTTGCAAATTGCAGCGGCGGCGGAGGAATGGATTGAAGCGGGGCGGCCGGAGGACCAGTCGTGGATTTTGTGGGTGAATTTTAACGATTTACACCGGCCGTGGAATCCGCCCCGGGATTTATGGGAGGCGTACGATTCGCGGATTCGGGTGGAAGATCTGGACGAGCGTTTTTTTGAAGAGGTGTCGCATCTGCATCCGTTCCATCAGGCATTTATCCGACATCACAACGGCGAGTTGCTGGAGATGGATGATGTGCGGCGGGCACTTGTGGGGTATCACGCGGCGTGTGAGGTGCTGGACCGGAATGTGGGGCGGGTGCTGGCGGCGCTGGATCGGGCGGGGTTGCGAGACGATACACTGGTGGTTTATGGGTCTGACCACGGCGGAGCGTGTGGTGAGCACCGGAATTGGGATCACGGGGCGATGTACGAGGAGTCGATCCGGAGTCCGTTGATTGTTGCAGGGCCGGGGGTTCGGGTTGGAGAGGTGGAGAGAGAGCCGGTGTCGATGCTGGATGTGTTTCCCACGTTGTGTGAGGCCGCAGGGTTGGAGGTTCCGGGGAAATTCCGAGGCACATCGCTGCTGGATCTGGTGCGCGGCGAATCGGAAGATCGACCGAATTTTGCGCTGTGTGAATATCACGGTGCCGGGATGCCGGGAAGTGCGTTTGCCGTGTGTTCCGGTCCTTATAAGTACGTGGAGTGTGTGGGGGAACGTCCGATGTTGTTTAACCTGGAGACGGACCCGCACGAGATGTGCGATTTGATGGTGGAACGTCCAGATCAGGTTGAGGTTCAGAATGCGGTGATCCGTTTGCGTGCGATGTTGTACGATCTCTGTTGTCCGGAAGATGTGGATGTTCGGGTGAAAGCGGATCAGCGTGCACGCAAAAGTGAAATGGCGAAAAGTGGACAGTTGTTTGATGAGATGTGGAGTCGAGGATACGAACGCCGGGAGGATCGGCTGGTGCCTCGGACGGAACCCTGAAGGTATTCACTGGGAAGATCCTGGAGATTGATTTTGAGAGGGAAAGGAGAGAAGATGGTTATTCGTGGGAAGGTTGTTGGGACGGCGGAGCCGGTGAATGTGACGGTGGAGGGTGGTAAGATTGTATCTGTAGAGAAGGGTGCGGCTCCGGAAGGTGTACTGGGTGGTGAGGATGTATGGGTTTCTCCGGGGATTTTTGACGTCCAGGTGAACGGTGCGGGGGGGATCAGTTATAATTCGGCGGAGCTGACGGTGGACGACGTGCTGAAGTCGTGCGAATGGCCATACCGGGCAGGTACGGCGCTGTTCTGTCCTACGCTTACGACATCGGCCGGAGAACAGGCGATTTCGGCATTGAAGGTGTTGGCGCAAGCCTGTGAGGAGTTTCCGCGTGCGGCCGCGACGTTTGTGGGTTTTCACGTGGAAGGGCCGTATATCGCTTCTGAGGATGGACCACGGGGTGCCCATCCTCTGGAGCATACGCGGGACCCAGACTGGGATGAGTTCTGCCGGTACCAGGATGCAGCGGGCGGACGGATTAAGATTTTTACGCTGGCGCCGGAGCGAGAGGGGGCGCTGGAGTTTATTGAGAAGGCAGCGGCGTCGGGTGTGATTATTTCACTGGGGCATACTGGGGCCAGCCGGGAGCGGGTGCGCGAGGCGGTTTCGGCGGGTGCGCGGATGTCCACACATTTGGGCAATGGAGCGCATGCGGTGCTTCCCCGGCATGACAATTATATTTATGAACAGCTTGCTGCAGATGAACTGTGGGCAGGCCTGATTCCGGATGGACACCATTTGCCGGGTTCTGTGCTGAAGTGTTTCCATCGGGGAAAACAAAAGCAGCGTATTTGTCTGGTGAGTGATGTGGCGTCGATTGCGGGTTTGCCGGCGGGTGTGTACGACCAGGTATATGGGGATTATAAAGTGGAGATTCACGAGAATGGAAAGATTTCGCTGGCCGGTACGCCGTACCTGGCGGGTGCATCTCTGTTCCTGGACAAAGGGATTCCCAACATGGTGTCGTTTACGGATGCGACGTTTGAAGATGCAATTGAGATGTCTACGATGAACCCTGCCCGGTTATTGGGGGTAGAAGATCGGTTGGGTAGTGTAGAGGCAGGGAAAGATGCCAGTTTGTCTTTGTTCCGGTGGGCTGAAGGCGAGGATGCGCTTTCGATTGTGGCAACGGTGGTGCAGGGTGAAGTGGTGTACCGGGGGTAAGAAGGATTAACGAGTATGGACGGGATCGGGGCACGGTACGCCGTGCCCTAACTCTTTGGAAGGAATTGTGGATGGAGCGGCTTCAGGGCATTGTGGAGCGCATTACGTTCCAGAACGAAGAGAACGGGTATACGGTTGCCCGACTCCGGGCGGAAGACGGCTCGGGAGAGCTGGTGACGGTGGTGGGCAATACGCTGTCGCTGAATACGGGCGAGTGTGTGGCGCTGGAAGGAGAGTGGGCGAAGCACGCGCAGTACGGGCGCCAGTTCAAAATTGAATCGTACCGAACGGTGCATCCATCTACGGTGGAGGGGATGTGCAGGTACTTGGGGTCGGGGCTGATTAAGGGGTTGGGACCCGTGATGGCGAGGCGGATTGTGGATCATTTTGGCGAAGAGACACTGGAGGTCATTGAGCGGGAACCGGGGCGGCTGGCGGAAGTGGAGGGTTTGGGGCCGAAGCGGGTGAAGATGATTGTGCGGGCCTGGGAAGCGCAGCGGGAGATCCACAGTGTGATGTTGTTTTTACAATCACACGACGTGGGCACGGGATATGCGGTGAAGATCTGGAAGCAGTACGGGCAGGGGGCGATTTCGAAGATTCAGGAGAATCCGTACCGGCTGGCTACGGAGATTTGGGGTATTGGATTTTTGACGGCGGATCGCATTGCGCAGAAGCTGGGGATAGAGCCACATTCGGAGAAGC
>JAQCGA010000132.1 GCA_027619145.1 bacterium
GCGGTAAATTTGTTTGGGTATTCGGAGGAGAAGAACGAAAAGGCGACGAAAGCGTACGATCCCAAAGGGCTGGTGCAGCGGGCGATCCGAGGATTGAAGGCGGAACTGCCGGATTTGTGTGTGCAAACAGATGTGGCGCTGGATCCGTACACGGTGTCTGGGCACGACGGGCTGGTGATTGGGGGAGAGATTGTCAACGACGAGAGCGTGGAAGTGTTGTGCCGGATGGCGGTGTCCCATGCGGAGGCCGGGGTAGATTGGGTGACGCCGTCGGATATGATGGACGGGCGTGTGGGTGCGATCCGGGTGGCGCTGGACGATGCAGGGTTCGAGCGGGTGGGGATTATGGCGTATTCGGCCAAGTATGCATCGTGTTTTTACGGTCCGTTCCGAGGGGCGTTGAAGTCTGCACCTCAGAAAACAGAAGGGGTTCCGAAAGATAAGAAGACGTACCAGATGGACCCGGCCAACGTGCGGGAGGCGATGAAGGAAGTTGCGCTGGATGTAGAAGAAGGTGCGGATGTGGTGATGGTAAAACCGGCGTTGCCTTATCTGGATGTGATTGGACAGGTGCGGGCACGGTTCGATGTGCCTGTTGCGGCGTACCAGGTGTCGGGTGAGTACGGGATGATTCTGGCGGCGGCGGAGAAGGGGTGGGTAGAAAAGGAGCAGGCGATGGTGGAGACGTTGGTGGCCATCAAGCGGGCGGGTGCGGATATGATTCTGACGTATTTTGCCAAAGAGATGGCGCAATTGCTGGCGGATGGTTGACAATGGAGGCTCAGGCCCGGAATTCAGCTATGGATCGAAGGGGTGAAAAATCTCTTGCCGGTTCCCGTTGAGCCAAAAAAAACTTGACGAAAAAACGAAAAATCGCTACTCTTATGGCAAGAAAAGAGCATGATCGAAAGAGTTTTGTAAAATGAGGATTACCGTGAAAATGAACCGCGTACATTTTGTAAAGGGCTGGCGGTGGTGCGAATCTATTCGTACCGGCTGGCTCCATGTGCGCTGATTCAAATGTAAACAAGCGCTGAGAGATCCATACAACCCCCGCCGGCCCAATTCGGCGGGGGTTTCTTTTGGAGGATGGACGATGGGTGAGCGGAAACGGATTTTGACGGGTGACCGTCCCACGGGGCGGATGCACCTGGGCCATTATGTGGGGTCGTTACAAAATAGAGTGCGCCTCCAGGATGAATACGAATGTTTTTTTCTGGTGGCCGATCTGCATATGCTGACAACGAAACCTCAGAAGGAGCATATTGAGGCGCTGCGAGAGAATGTGCACGAGATGGTGCTGGATTATCTGGCGGTAGGTGTGGATCCAGCCAAGTCAACAATTTACCTGCAGTCTGCGGTACATGCAGTGTACGAGATGAATTTGTTTTTTGGAATGCTGGTTACGCTGCCCCGGGTGGCGCGATTGCCCAGTATTAAAGATATGGCGCGTGCGGCTCAAATGGATGACGAAGCGATTCCATTCGGGCTGGTGGGATACCCGGTGTTGCAGGCGGCGGACATTTTGACGCCACGGGCTCATCTGGTGCCGGTGGGTAAAGATAACGAGGCGCACGTGGAAGTAACGCGGGAGATTGCGAGGCGGTTTAATCATTATTATGGCGAGGTGTTTCCCATTCCGGAAGCGCTGATTGGCGATGTGCCTTCGCTGGTGGGCACAGACGGACAGGCGAAGATGAGCAAGAGTCTGGACAATGCGATTTATTTGTCCGACGATGCGAAGGCGGTAGAAAAAAAGGTGAGGGGAATGTTTACGGACCCCAACCGGGTACGGGCGGATATTCCGGGACGTGTGGAGGGGAATCCGGTGTTTATTTATCACGATATCTTTAATCCGAACCGGGAAGAAGTGGAGGACCTGAAGGCCAGGTACCTGGAAGGTAAGGTGGGGGATGTGGAGGTGAAGACGAAGCTGGCGGTGGCGATTAATGGATTTCTGGATCCGATTCGCGAGCGGCGTGAGAAGTTTGCGCAGGACAAGGGGTTTGTGGAGCAGGTGCTGTATGAAGGAACATTGCGGATGCAGGAGGTTGCGGGAGAAACGCTGAAGGAGATGAAGAAGGCGATGGGGTTTGCGGGAATCTGGAACCGGATCTCTCGCCGCGCTCGGGAGCGGATGGAAAAAGAGAAAGATGGAAAAGGGTAAGAGGTAGCGCAAATGTTGCCCTGCCACCCCTTCGCCAGCGGGAGCTGGCTCTTACCCTGTCTCTTTCATGTCGGACTCATGTCAGCGGTCTGAGAGGCCGAGTTGGTCGAAGATTGTTTCCCAGCGTTCGGGGTGGCTTTCGTGGGTGTTGAGCGGCTGGAAGCCGGCGGTGAGATAACTTTTGACAGCCGGTAACCGCCAGTCATCTGTGAGCAGGTGGGATTTCTGGTAGCCGAGGGTTTTGAGGCGGTGGAGGACGGCGGCGTTGACAAGGTGGCCCAGGCGTTTGCCCCGATGGGTTTCCAGGGCGGCTACCATGTGGACTTCGCCTATTACACGCTGGCCCAGATCTTTGTTCCAGGCGCAGGCGCTGGCAACGGGTTCCTCCTGAAAGGTGGCAAAGAAGAGGCTTTCTGCGTGGAAACGGGGGTCCTGGATGAGTTTTTCACGACATGTTTCCGGTGTCCAATCCCGTCCGACATTGCCTTCCATAATGGCGCACCAGGCGGCTTCGTCGCCTGGACGATAGGTGCGTAGCTGGTAGCCATCCGGGACGGTGATTTCTGGCAGGTTGTCCAGGTTATCCCGCAGCATTTCAAGCTGGGGCAGGGGCTTAGGCGTGTTTTTTTTGAAGAATCGACCGAGGAATTTGGACATGAAATATCCTACTTTACGCAGTGCAGATAAAATGGAGGCCTTCCACCATTGCCATGTTGGAAAGGCGCGTTCGAATGAGATCGCGGGCACCCCGAGAGGGTACGGCGGCCAGGATGAGGGGTTTCCCGGCGGATTGCCAGGTTTTTGGCAGTTCTTCGGGTGAGATGATGGGTGCCCCTCGGCGGGTGTTGCCAATCTTTTTTGGATCGATCGCTAGAAAGGCCAGGATGTGGACGCCTTCGCGCTGGAGATGTTTGGAGAGCCGCCGGCCCATTTGTCCGGAACCCCAGATCATGGTTTCAGGCCGGTGGGCAAGGGGGCCCAGGCGGAGGTAATGGGCTTTGGTCCGCAAGAAGTTTTCTACGGAGTAGCGACTGTCTTGCCGGGTGAGCCGGGTTTCACCTTCGCGCCAGAAGAGCAGGATGCGCGGAATTTTTGCAAAACGTTCTCCGGCCAGATGGAGCCGGAGCCAGAGGTCATAATCTTCTGGCCAGCCAAGATCCTGGTAGCCTCCTGCTGCCTGCAGGGTTTCCCGGCGGATCATGACGGAGGGGTGCACGAGTGGACTTTCTATATAGATGTCCCGAGCAATGTCTTCGGGCGTGGTCAGGCTGTTGAGCCAGGATTCATATACGCGGAAGCCTTCGGCTACGCCTGAAACGGGGAAGCATCGAATGTGGGATCCAACGGCGGCGATGTCGGGGTGTTGCTGCAGGTATTCTTGCTGGAGACCCAGGCGATCCGGATGGGCGATGTCGTCTGCATCCATTCGGGCAATCAATGAACCTCGAGCCTGCTGGAGGCCAGTGTTGAGCGTCTGGACCAGGCCCTGTCTGCCTGGAAAAAGCGGGCGGATACGAGCATCGCGTGCGGCAAATTGTTGAAGCAGGTTCGCTGAGCCGTCCTGGGAGCCGTCGTCTGTGGCGATGAGTTCGAAGTCGGTGAAACGTTGCCGAAGCAGGCTGTTGATGGCCTGAGATAATGTGGCACCTGCGTTGTAGATGGGCAAGAGGATGGAGACGGACGGGGCCTGCAAAGATGGCATGCCGGATCCAGCAGAAGGGATTATTTGAAAAGGAGCAGGTGTCGGGTCTGGCACCAGAAAAATTACACTGAACGCACCCATAATACGATTTCGGATGACAATGTCAAGCGATTAAAAAAGTCTGATAAAGTGCCGACTTTTGATCTTGACTTTTGTCATAGCTTGTAATATACTATCACCTTTGAACGAAGTTTTTACTGATGGGCGCCGGGGGTTTTGCCTGGAAGGTTTGGATGTGGGCGGACAACGGCGCATTCCGGCGCATTTTTAGTTGTCGGGTAACCGCCTGCGTGGATGGGGGGCTGCGGAAAGCGATGTTGATCGACTATCTGCCGATTGTGATTCTGATGGTAGTTGCTGCCGGTTTTGCTGCCGTCAATCTCACCGTAACACATTTGTTTGGGCCGCGTCGTCCCAATCCCGTGAAGTTGTCGCCCTACGAATCCGGCGTTCCTCCGGTAGGCGATGCGCGGTTACGCGTGTCGGTAAAGTTTTACCTGGTGGCAATGCTTTTTATTATTTTTGACATTGAAGTTGTCTTTCTGTACCCCTGGGCTGTTGTCTTTCGAGAACTGCTGGCTCAGGGGAGTTTTATTTTTACTGAAATGGTCGTTTTTCTGGGTGTTCTTATGTTGGGTTTGCTTTATGTTTGGCGGAAGGGAGGCCTGGAATGGGATTAGAGACTGGCCTGGGTGATAGTGTGATGACCACCACCCTAAGCCGTATAATCAACTGGGCCCGCAAAAGTTCCTTGTGGCCTATGCCATTTGGTACGGCCTGTTGTGCCATTGAGATGATGGCGACACTTTCGGGGCGTTATGATATGGCTCGTTTTGGCGCGGAGGCCGTTCGTTTTTCGCCGCGCCAGTCCGATTTGCTGATTGTTTCTGGTCGAATTTCAATTAAGATGATGCCGGTTCTGAAAAAGATTTACGACCAGATGCCTGATCCCAAGTGGGTGATTTCGATGGGTGCGTGTGCTTCTTCGGGCGGCGTATTCAATACGTATACGCTGGTTCAGGGCGTAGACCAGTTCTTGCCAGTAGACGTGTATGTGCCAGGATGCCCGCCGCGTCCCGAAGACCTGCTCTATGCGCTGATGAAAGTTCAGGACAAGATTGACCGGGAACGCCCCACGCAGGCTGTAACTAGCTGATGTTCGGTTTCTAAAACTTATTTTTAAAGTTTATAGATATGGCAGAAGAACAAAAAAATCAAGGCACACAGGTCGCCGAAGTAGAGCCGGAAGCGACGCATCCAACTGCGGAGAAGCTGAAAGAGCGTTTCGCAGATGAGATCGTGGAAGTGGTAGAATTCTGCGATCAGTGGACGGCTGTGTGTAAAAAAGACCGGATCATTGAGATTTTAACGTTTCTGCGAGATGAACCAGGTCTGGCGTACGATCGGATTACCGATTTGACGGCGGTGGACTATTCCGAATATATGGGGCAGACACCTGCTGCGCGGTTTCATGTGGTATATAACTTATATTCTCACCCGAACAACCAGCGGTTTCGAGTGCATGCGCAGGTGGATGAGGAAGATTGCTGTATTGCTTCTGCATATCCGGTGTGGAAGGGTTCGGAGTGGCCAGAACGGGAAGTATTTGATATGTTCGGCATCCGGTTTGAAGGACATCCTGACCTGCGGCGCGTATTGATGCCGGTGAATTTTAAGTACCACCCGCTCCGTAAGGATTATCCGCTACACGGCCGGGGAGAACGGGATGTCATTGCACCGGAAGATCCGGGGTTTGTAGGCAACCCGTTTGCCGGGATGGAAGAGCACGGAGAAGATCCCATTGCTTCGGAACGAATGATTCTGAACCTGGGGCCGCAACATCCGGCAACCCACGGTACACTGCGATTGACGCTGGAGTTGGATGGCGAGAAGATTGTGCGGTGTATTCCGGACATTGGATATTTGCACACAGGTTTTGAAAAACTGGGCGAGCACCATACCTACAACCAGTGGGTGACGGTGACGGACCGGATGAACTATCTTTCTCCATTGAGCAACAATATTGGGTATTCGATGGCGGTGGAGAAATTGATGGGGCTAGAGGTTCCGGCGCGTGCGCAGTATATTCGCGTCATTCTGGCGGAGTTGTCTCGGGTTGCGGATCATATGGTGTGGCTGGGCACCCACGCGCTGGATATTGGCGCAATGACGGTATTTTTGTATACCTTTGAGCAGCGAGAGCGGCTGTACAATATTTTCGAAGCGGTTACGGGTGCTCGTTTGACGACCAGTTATACGCGTATTGGCGGGCTGGGCTGGGATGTGCCGGAAAATTTTCATCAGATTGTGACGGAGTTTACCGGGCAATTCCCGGCTGCCATTGATGAAGTGGACCAGCTTCTTACGCGGAACCGGATCTGGATTGACCGGACGAAAGGGATTGGCGTTATTTCGGCGGCAGATGCGATTGCGTGGAATTTGACCGGGCCGATGTTACGGGGGTCCGGGGTGCCGTACGATTTGCGAAAAGACGAGCCCTATCTGTGTTATGAGGATTTCGATTTCGAAATTCCCGTGGGCGAGAAGGGCGATGTGTACGACCGGTACCTGGTTCGGATGGAAGAGTTGAGCCAGAGCATACGGATTATCGAGCAGGCCGTGAATAACCTGCCCGAGGGCAAGGTGAAAGTGGACGATGGGAAAGTGATTCTGCCGGAGAAGGACCAGGTGTATTCCGGAATGGAGTCATTGATCCACCATTTTAAAGTGACTATGGATCACCACGGAATTGTTCCACCTCCGGGTGATGCGTACGTGGCTACCGAGGCACCCAACGGCGAGCTGGGTTTTTATGTAGTAAGCGATGGCAGTGGGCACGCGTACCGGTTGCGGGTGCGTCCGCCTTCTTTTATGAATTACCAGTGTTTTCGTGAAATGGTAGATGGGCATATGGTAGCGGATGCGGTGGCGATCCTGGGTAGTATGAACGTGATTGCTGGAGAACTGGACCGGTAGGATTTTACTTTTGACGGAAATTGGGCATGGCGATCGAGCTTTCGGAAGCAACCAAAAAAAAATGTGAAGAGATCATGGAGCGGTACCCGGAAGGCTGGAAACAGGCGGCCATTTTGCCGGTGCTGCATCAGGTCCAGCGGGAATGGGGATACGTTTCTCTGGAAGGCCTGAAGTATGTAGCAGATCTGCTGGGGATGCCAGCGGCTCGGGCTGCCGGAGTGATGAGTTTTTATCCGATGTTCCACAAAGCCCCGGTAGGAAAACACGTGATCCAGGTGTGCAGTACGCTTTCGTGCGCATTGTGCGGGGCTGAAGAAGTGGTGGAGCATTTGAAGGAGAAGTTGAAGATCGACGTGGGAGAAACCACGGCGGATGGGAAGTTTACGCTGGAAAAATCGGAGTGTATTGCGGCTTGCGAAGGCGCACCGGCCATCCGGATCAATGATGAGTTGCACCGGTATCTGACACGGACGAAGCTGGATAAATTGCTGGATGGGCTGGACTGAAGGTTGGCTGGCTGATCAATCTGATTCTTTTTGAACCTATACCTGGCGAATTTCTATGGCTGTAGAAGAATACAAAATTATTACGAAGCTTTTCGGCACCGAGAACCTTCAGGATATTGAAGTGTACCGGGCGCACGATGGGTATAAGGCGCTTGAAAAAGCCCTGAAGATGACACCGGATGAAGTGGTGAAAGAAGTTCAGGATTCGGGTCTGGCGGGCCGGGGTGGCGCGTGGTTCAGCGCGGGGATGAAGTGGAGTTTCATGCCGAAAGAACCGAAGGTGCCGTCGTACCTGTGCGTGAATGCGGATGAGAGTGAACCGGGTACGTTTAAGGACCGGCAACTGCTAGCAGAAAATCCACACCAGCTTCTGGAAGGCGCGATTATTGCAGCGCATGCCATCCGGGCCAGCGCGGTGTACATATATATCCGTGGTGAGATGTGGGAAGAACTGGAGTTGATGGACCAGGTGATCGGCCAGGCCCGGGAGGCCGGCTTTGTTGGAGAAAATATTCTGGGTTCGGGGTTCAGTCTTGAGGTGTATACACACCCGGGTGCCGGGGCGTATATTTGCGGAGAAGAGACGGGGTTGATGCAGTCCCTGGAAGGCAAACGGGCTGAACCACGTGTGAAGCCGCCGTTCCCCGCACAGAAGGGTATTTTTGCCTGTCCAACGACGATCAACAATGTGCAAACCCTTTCGTACGTGCCCCATATTATCAATCAGGGCGCTGCGTGGTTCAAGGGAATTGGCAGCGAGCGATATCCGGGCACGTTCATTTTCTGTGTGAGTGGGCATGTCAAGAATCCAGGCTTGTTTGAACTGGAGGTTGGTTCGGCTACGATGCGGCAGATTATTGACGATCTGGCCGGGGGGCTGTATGACGGACGGGAACTGAAGGCTGTTATTCCCGGGGGCGCATCTACGGCACCGATGACGCCAGACCAAATAGATATTGTTATGGACCCTGCCAATTTTATGCTGCCAGGGCGGGGTGAGTTTAAAGGGATGTTTGGTACGGGTGGCATTATTGTGATGGATGATACCACCTGCATGGTGGATGCCCTGTTAAATTTGATGAACTTTTTTGCACACGAGTCCTGTGGGCAATGCACACCTTGCCGGGAAGGTTGTCCGTGGACGCGGGATATTATCTGGCGTATCGAACACGGCCAGGGGCGTCCGGGCGATCTGGATACATTGCTGGATGTGGCAGATAAGGTTGCGGGATATTTGAGTCCGCGATATTCTACGATCTGTCTGTTCGGACCGGCATTTTCTTATCCGATTCACGGGTTTGTGCAGACGTTCCGCAGTGAGTTCGAAGCACATATTGAGCAGGGGTGCTGCCCGATTCATCAGGATAAGTCGATTAAGGTCCCGGAGAAGTTCCGGGCTTAGGTTGCAGGTTCTTTCTGGTCTCGCGCAAAGGCGCAAAGACGCGAAGGGAAACCGGAGGCAGAGTTCGGGGTTTTTGCAAGGGCGGCCTTCTGTAGCCTGAAAGGCACCAGAG
>JAQCGA010000133.1 GCA_027619145.1 bacterium
ATAGACTTTGCCCTGCAAGACGAAACCTGTGGCGACGCCATCCGGGCCTATCTCAAAACGGTAGGCACCCCGCCGCACACAGAAAAGGAGACCGAATAGTGCCTCCTCTTGGAACCCTGCAGGCGAAAACCTGGTTGGCCGAACTCAAAACTCAAACGCCCCGCATCCTGGCCCGGCTGCAAGAAATATACGGCCACGATCCAGACATCCTCGAACCCCGCCACAAGCTCTATGTAAAAGCCCTGGAAACCTTTATCCAGGCATACGGGGAAGACAGAGAAGTCCTCATCTCTCGCGCCCCGGGCCGCATCAACCTCCTGGGGAACCACATTGACCACCGGGGCGGATACGTCAACTATATGGCCATCAACCGGGACACCTTGATGGTGGCCTCAGCCCGGGAAGATGACCGGGTGGAAATGTGTAATGCAAACACCGCACGTTTTCCTGCATGCAGCTTCCACATTGGTCAGGCCCTGCCCCCTCACCGCAGAGGCAACTGGTTGCACTTCATCGAACAGGTCGAAATTCAGCGCGGGAACTGGGCCAACTACGCGCAGGCCGCCGTACTCCACCTGCAAGACCGTTTTCCAGACAGGCCGCTCAAAGGCATGGACCTGGCCGTAACCGGAGACGTACCCATTGCTGCGGGTCTCAGTTCTTCATCCACCCTGGTCGTTACCACTTTGGAAACGGCACTTGCCTTCAACAGTCTGGAAATTCCCTTTAAAGAAAAAGCTGAATTCTGCGGTACAGCCGAATGGTACGTAGGCACCCGAGGTGGAGCTGGAGACCACGCCGCCATGCTCTACGCTCGCCGCCAGGCCGTACTGCCTCTTCGCTTTTTCCCCCTGCAAATCTCCGAAGTACCGTTTCCGGCGGGCTACCGCGTCGCGGCTTGCAATTCCTTCGTAGAGCACGCCCCACCCGGCATCTTTAACGAGCGTATTGCCACCTATGAAATTGGTCTGCTGCTTGTCCGGAACGGCTTTCCGCAATGCACCTCAAAGCTGGAACGCCTGCGCGACCTCAACGCCGAACACCTGGGCATCTCACTTTCAGAAATCTACCGCATCCTGAAAACCCTTCCCGAACGCATGAGCCGCACAGAAATCCGCGCACAATTGCCAGATCATACAGAACGCCTCGAAACCCTTTTTTCGCCACATCCCGAACCCCAGGAAGGGTACCGCGTCCGCCAGGTGGTTCTCTTTGGCCTGGCCGAATGTGCACGCGGTGCCCTGTGCAGCACCCTGCTCCAGAATGGGGATCTGGAAGGCTTTGGAAAACTCAAATACCTTTCGCACAACGGGGACCGGCGCTTCACGTTCACCGCAGACGGTAAGGCCCTCCCAGGCAATAACCGCATCCCCAACGAAGAACTGGATCGCCTCATTGCAGATCTGGAAAGTGGCGATCCAATCCGCAAAGAAGCCGCGCAAATTCATCTTCAGCCCGGCGGCTACGATTGCAGTTGCGAAGAACTGGACATCCTGGTAGATCTCGCTCGGAGCGTGGATGGCGTAGTTGGCGCTGGCCTGGCCGGTGGCGGATTGGGGGGTTGTGTACTGGTTGTGGTACAAGAAAACTCGGTAGACCACCTCATTGAAGCCCTGAACGCCGGCTTCTACGGCCCTCGCGGCCTGTCCAACGGCACCCTGGTCTGCGCCAGCGTTGCCGGCTCTGGCCTGGTCTGATCCTCCAATTGCCACTTCGTAACTGACAATTGATCATTGACAATCACACACAGCAACTGGAAATACACAATGGCCCTAAAATCACCCGCATCTACTCCAAAAGGAAGCACCCTTTACGAGGAAGCCACCCGTCTTTCGCCCGGCGGTGGTGCCGCCTCGGTCCGTTTCAACCACGCCTTGAACCGCACGGTTTACATGGCCCGTGGTGAAGGTGCCCGCGTATGGGACGTGGACGAAAACGAATACCTGGATCTCTGCGTTTCCCACGGCGCATCCATTCTGGGCCACGGCCATCCCCGAGTAAAAGAAGCCGTTGGGCGCGCCCTGGACATGGGTATTCTCTGTTCCTACGAAACCGAGTTTCACGTGGCCCTCGCCCGGAAAATCACAAATATGGTCCCTGGGGCTGAAATGGTCCGTTTCTCTGGCAGCGGCACCGAAACCGTCATGCACGCCATTCGGCTGGCGCGGGCGTACACGGGTCGCAACAAACTGATCAAGTTTGAAGGCCACTTCCACGGCTACAATGACTACGTCTATTGGAGTACGGCACCTCCTGCAGACAAAGCCGGTCCTGTCAAAACACCTGTACCTTACTGCCAGTCCGCCGGGATTCCGGAAGAGATGGCCCAGTATATCGTCGTGGTCCCATTCAACGATCCTGATGCGCTGGAAGCCGCAATTCGAGAACATCGCGATGAACTGGCAGGCGTGATTATGGAACCGGTCAACTACGACGCCGGTTGCATCCTTCCCGCTCCGGGCTTCCTCCAAACCGTGCGACAACTCACGACAGACAACAACCTGCTCCTGATCTTCGATGAAGTGCTCACCGCCTTCCGCATCGCGCCCGGAGGTGCCCAGGAATATTTCGGAGTACTCCCGGACCTGGCCATCCTGGGAAAAGCGACCGGAGGCGGATTACCGCTCAGCGCCATCGCAGGAACACGTGAGGTCATGTCCTGCTTACGCCCCCTGGGAAATGCGGAGCACAGCGGCACCTACATGGGCCATCTCGTACCTGTGATGGGAAGCCTGGCTTGCCTGGAAGAACTCTCCACACCCGGCACATACGAACGCCTCTTCCAACTGGGCGACCGTCTCTACAACGGCATCCAGGAACACATCCGCCGCACCGGCATCCGTGCCAGATTGCAGCATCTGGGCCCCCGATTTTTCATCTACTTTGGCCTGGACCCGGACGTGGAAATCACGCACTACCGCGCAGCAACCGGGTACGACCGGAAGTTGACCCTGGACTTCTCACGCGAAACCATGGCCCGGGGCGTCTATTTTCACGACTACGGCGGTGGCCTGGCCCACCATGGGTTCTCCACGGCCCACACCGAAGCGGACATCGACGAAGCCCTCAACGCCATCGGAGACGCCTTTCAGGCCATTGCCTGACTCCATTGAATTGCTCCACTGGATCTTATTTCCATAGGTCGGCGGCCTCCACCGTTAGGAGTGCATCTTATGCGCATTGCGCTTGCAGGGATCTACCAGGAATCACACTCATTTTCTCCGGCCCTGGCAGGCATCAACCAGTTCCGGGCCGGATATCTGTTATACGACGAACAGATCATCCATGAACTTGAAGCCCTTAACCACGAAGTGGGTGGCGCACTCAAAGCATCAGCCGACCACGAAATCGTTCCCCTGGCGTATGCGTCGGCCGGCGCTTCCGGTCAGCCCATACGCAAAGAGGCCTACGACCAGATCTCCGGCGACATCCTGTCTCGCCTCAAAGCGGCCCTGCCTGTAGACGGCGTATTCCTGGCCATGCACGGTGCCATGTTGGCCGAACAGCACGACGACGCCACCGGGCACCTCCTTCAAGCTGTACGTGAAACCGTAGGCCCCAATATCCCAATCGTTTCCACCCTGGACCTCCACGCCAACGTCACCCGCAAAATGGTGCAGGCTGCAAACGCACTGGTAGGGTATCATACTGCGCCACATATTGACCAGGGCGATACCGGCCGCCGAGGCATGGAACTGTTACTGAACATCCTCACCCAGAACGTCCAACCCCAAATGGCCCTCCGTCAGATTCCCATGGTCGTCCCCAGCGAAAATGGCCAGACCACCGTTGGACCCTACTCAGAAGTGATGGCCCAGGTCAAAACCCTGGAAAAAGAACCCGGCATTCTGGCCGCATCGGTCTACTCCGTTCAACCCTGGCTGGACGTTCCCGAAATGGGCTGTAGCGCCATCGTGGTCACAGATGGAAATCCCGAACGCGCGCGTGCAGAAGCAGATCGATTGGCCCTCGAAATGTGGCATCGCCGTAAAAACTTCACCCCGAACCTGCTCCCACTCGAAAAAGCCCTGGACCTTGCACTCTCGGGTGGCCGCCACCCTTTTGTCTTTTCAGATTCTGCAGATGCACCCAGTTCTGGCGCACCGGGTGACAGTACCGTACTGCTCAAGGCCCTCCTGGATCGACAGGTTCAAGAAACTGCCCTGCTCAACATTGTGGATTCAGAAGCCGTACAACACGCAATCAGGGCTGGCGTTGGCAATCCCCTGGAACTCACGGTAGGTGCATCCATGTCATCCGAGTTCTACGGCCCTGTCACCTTTCAGGCATACGTCAAATCCATCACAGACGGTACGTTCCGCAACAAGGGCCCCGGATTTCACGGTGTAGAATTCCGTATGGGAAAAACGGCGGTGCTCGTCTCCGGAGGCGTACACCTGGTTGTGATGGAACAACCCGTCATCCAGTGGGACCCGGAACTTTACCGCAGCCAGGGTTTGGACCCTGCGCAGGCCACCATCGTCGCTGCCAAATCTCCGGCCGCTTTCCGGGCGGCCTACGACAATCTGGCTGCAGAAATCCACGTCCTGGATGTTCCTGGAGTCTGCAGCCCAAACTTGCGCTCCTTCCCCTGGAAACGCATCACCCGTCCCATGTTCCCCTTCGACAACATGGCGGACGAATTGTAATTCCTTGCTTTTTACTTTTTACTCCACAGAAGAGAGGAGTCTGAAATGTTATCCCAAATCCAGAAATACCTCGGCGAAGACGCCAACAGCCTACTCAACCACAAGTGCAAAGTCTCTAAGGACCTGCTCCAGTTGCCAGGGCCAGATTTTGTAGATCGCGTCTTTGCGCCCTCAGATCGAAGCATTCGAGTGCTCACCAACCTCCAGCGGCTCTACGGCAGTGGTCGTCTGGCCAATACGGGCTATGTCTCCATTCTGCCCATTGACCAGGGCATCGAACACTCGGCTGGCGCTTCTTTTGCGCCAAACCCGATCTATTTTGATCCGGACAACATTGCAAAACTGGCCATCGAAGGCGGCTGCAACGCCGTGGCCTCCACACTGGGTGTGCTGGGCATGGTTGCCCGCCGATATGCGCACAAAATTCCATTCATCCTCAAATTCAACCACAACCAGTTACTCACCTATCCCAGCATGGCCGACCAGGTCTTTTTTGCACAGATCGAGCAGGCCTGGGAATTGGGTGCGGCCGGCGTGGGCGCCACCATCTACTTCGGTTCGGAAGAATCCAACCGCCAGATCGTAGAAGTCAGCGAAGCCTTCGAGCGAGCACACGAACTGGGCATGTTCACCGTACTGTGGTGTTACTTGCGCAACTCGGCATTTAAAACCAAAGAAATAGACTATCACGAAGCCGCAGACCTCACCGGCCAGGCCAACCACCTGGGCGTCACGCTTGGGGCGGACATTATCAAACAGAAATTGCCGACCAACAACGGAGGCTACACCGCACTCAAATTTGGTCGCACACACGAGAAAGTGTACACCGAGCTGAGTTCAGACAATCCGATTGATCTGTGCAGGTACCAGGTGGTCAACTGCTATATGGGCCGGGCGGGCCTCATCAACTCTGGCGGTGCTTCTTCCGGTGCCAGCGACTACGCCGAGGCCGTACGCACCGCAGTCATCAACAAACGCGCTGGCGGAACCGGTCTCATCTCCGGCCGCAAGGCATTCCAGCGGCCCATCAAAGAGGGCATCCAGTTGCTCAACGAAATTCAAGACGTATACCTTACCCAGGAAATAACCATCGCGTAGTTGTGGAAGATAAAAAGCAGAGGCCCTCCGGTTTGTTCTGGAGGGCCTCTGCTTTTTGTGTATGTTCTACTTATCGTTTTGGGGCTTTTGGCATATACCTTTTTAAGCGCTGCGCAATCACATCTGCGGTATAAGGCTTCACAATATAATCATTGGCCCCGCTCTGGACAGCCTCCACAACCGTTTCGCTGTCCGTCATGGAGGTTAGCATAACCACCGGAATCTCTGCCGTAGTGCTGTCTTCGCGGATCCGCTTGAGCGCTTCTAGCCCCGTCATTCGGGGCATCATCACGTCCAGCATAATCATGCCCGGTGGATCCTTTTTTGCCAACTCCACGGCCTCGGCACCATTGATCGCTTCCACAGGGATATATCCAAGTTTCTTAATGACAAAACACAGGGCCCGTCGGCTCGCAATTGAATCTTCTGCAATCAGCACTTTGTTCGATTCTCTGGACTTTTTTTTCTCCTGCACCAGCAGTGAAACCCCACACTCACTACAAAATTTACCTTTTTGCCCTTTGGTCCCACAATTGGAACAGGTTTCCTGAAACTGCTCTTTTTCTTTTATTCTGGGAGCCTTTGCCCCCGCCTGTACACGAATTGAAAACGCTTCGCCCAACTCGTTGGCGGTTTGAGGAATCTTCTCCAGCAAACTGTCAATCATCTTGGGTCCGAACCCAAAAAAATCCTGCCCACGCGCATTGAGCACTTTGCGCGATACTTCTGGATCTGCGGCAAAGAGCGTCTCGGTGAACAGGTTCGACAGGTTGACTACCTGGATGATTCTGCGTGTCCCATCTGGAATAGATTCGTTAAACTCGGAAAAGTGATGGTGCCGCACAACCTCCGCCACCAGCCCGGGCATCTTCCAGTGCTTGCACAAAACTGCACCCACCGCAGCGTGGTCCATTCCCAGAATATCCCGTTCAGCTCGTGCGATGTGCAGGTTCTTGCTATGGGCAATTCCAATGGCACCCCCGTATTCCAGCGGGCGGACCCGCACCAAGAAAAGCACGCCAACGTCCTGGAGCAACCCCATAGAAAATGCATCCGCAGGTACATCCGAACTCAATCGAGTCGTGATCTCTCCTGCAGCTGCAGCCGAACAGATCGAACGTTCCCAGAACCGCCCGTAATCAAACCCCCCCGAAGACTCGGCAGGAAACATATCTAGAATAGAAATGCCAACCGCGAGGTTACAAACCTTTTTGTACCCCAGAAGGGTAATGGCATCCGCCAGCTTTTCAACATTACCGGCAAGCCCATAAAACGGGGCGTTCACCACCTTCAGCATTTTCTGCAGCAGCGGTTCATCCGACTGAATCTTCGCAGCGATCTCCTGAACAGGTGCACTCAAATCCGAAGTCATTCGCGCAATTTCGAGTGCCAGGGGCGAAAGCATCGGAAAATTCTCGGTTTCCCCGATCAACCTGATTACATCATCTTCGGTCATGGCCACCACCCCCCTCTTCTACAGACACTCTACCCGTCGCCCTTCACCAGCTTCTCGCCGTCAAAAATCAGCTTCCCTTTTTCATAAATATATCCGGTTGCTTCTTCCAGTTCGTACTTCATCAATTGTCCGTGCGACATGTGCTTGAAAACCTCTTTGGGGTCTTTGTACTTTTCCAGCAACTTCTCAATAGGGCCTTCAAACTGAATCTTACGCCGGTCCGGACGCTCGCGATCTCTTCGTTCTTTTTCTTCCTGCGTTAAAATGGGCAGCCGTTCTGCCGCCGGACCCAGCCGACTGGCATACTCTTGTCGCTGGCGAAAACGGTCGTGGCGTTTCTCCAGTTCCGTCTTGTCTTCCTGATTGCCGTAATACTCTGCCAGCTCATTCGCCTTTTCCATAAACTTCGCGCGTTCTCTTTCCGGCACATCGTCGGTACCTGCTTTACGCATAATATTTCGAAGCGAATCGCTCATACAAAACCACCTCCGCATGCGAATCCTTGCCGACTCCTGAGTGCCGTGTGCGGCTACACAAAGTCCATCGACAAGAGTCAAAACGCCTTTCGGATTAGCGAAAATCCCCTATAAACTCACCGAAAAACATACACCTCCCCCTCCTATTTGTCAACGGCTATTTTCTGGTGCGATTTCAAACAAAATCTGGTACCTCGTAACCCGTTCCTCCAGAGTTGCCGCCTGGATCTGTAGACATGTCTCGTCGACCTGGTACACCCGACACACCTCGGGCCTCTTGTCATAAATAGCGCATAAATTCTCATCCGTAAGGTGCTGGCAACGCACACCTGCCGGCTTATTCAGAGACGAAATATCTGGTGCGATACAGCAGGCTCCGCATTTCGTGCATTCGATGGCACCCATTCCTACCCCCGATTCGCTTCTGAAAACAGGTTGACTTAACACGCTCTCCCGATTAAGTTATCCTATTTGCGGTTTTTTTGCTTTCTGGATCTGAATTTCATTCCATTACAGGCTATCTTATTCCCACAGGAAGGCATCCATGTCGCAGTTCGAACGGCTTGTAGAAATTATGGCCCGGCTCAGAGGTCCAGGCGGCTGCCCCTGGGACCAGGAACAAACCCACCAGAGTCTGAAGCCATACCTGATTGAAGAAGCCTACGAACTCCTGGATGCCATTGATGCAGAAGACGATGTAGACATTCGTGAAGAACTTGGCGACGTCCTGCTCCAGGTCGTTTTTCATTCCCAGCTTGCCAGCGAAAACAAACAGTTTACCATCGAAGAGGTGGCAGAAACGATTTGCAGCAAACTCGTCCGGCGACATCCACACGTCTTCGGCGATGTTTCCGTGGCCGGCACAGCCGATGTACTAAAAAACTGGGAAGCCATCAAATCCCGTGAAAAAGAAGAACGGGGCCAGGATGCTTCGGTTCTCTCAGGCGTACCCCGCCACCTTCCGGGCCTCCTTCGAGCCCTCAGAATGCAGGAAAAGGCAGCCAAAGTCGGCTTCGATTGGAAACATACAGAAGAAGTCGCCGGTAAGGTGCGAGAAGAAGTGGAAGAATTTCTGGAAGCCCACTCGGAAAACGACGCTAAAAAGATGGAAGAAGAACTGGGTGACCTTCTGTTCTCTCTGGTCAACCTTGCCCGGTTCCTGCACATT
>JAQCGA010000134.1 GCA_027619145.1 bacterium
TAGAGTGGGCGGTGCGGCGGCGGCGCGGGATGGTTTGAGGGAAAGCGAATTATCAATTGACAATTTTGCTCTCCGATAGGGTGATTATGAAAACTCTATTTTTTGCGCTGTTTCTGGTTGGATCTTTCTGGACCACGCCGGGTTTTGGGCAGGTGGTGTTGAGCGAGGTGATGTTTGACCCTTCGGGCAGCGAGTTTTACGATGAGTTTATAGAGGTTCAGAATCTGGGCAGCGATCCGGTAGATCTGGCCGGATGGTGGGTGGGCGATGCGGATGAGGTGGATGAGATGGTGCCGCGCAGGGGTTCCGGGCTCCTGGCGCCGGGTGCGTTTGGGTTGATTCTGGATTCAGGATATTTCGAGCATTCAACACAGTACGATCCGTTGCCGGAGGGGGTTGTGGTTTTTACGGTACCAGATGCTACGCTGGGCGAGGGCGGGTTGTCTGAGGCCCGTGCAGAGCGGGTGTTGTTGATTTCGGCAGCAGGAGATACGGTGGGCGATGTGCGCTACCGGATTGGCAACCGGCCCGGGTTCTCGGAAGAGAAGGTGGATCCGGCTGGAGGAGATGGTCCAGAAAACTGGGTGGATGCGCGTTGGGAGGGGGGGACACCAGGGCGGGTGAATAGTGTGAGTCCGAAGGTGTACGATCTTGCGTTGCGGGCGATTTCAGAGTCTCCGCTTCGGGTGCCAGCAGTGGCGTCTGGGCCGTTTGTGTTGGAGGTGGTGAACCTGGGGAGGGAAGAGGCCGGGCGATTTGAGGTGTGTGTTGGGGCTGTGTGGAAAGAAGAAAGAGCGGGGCTGGCACCGGGTGATTCGTTGCGGGTGGTGTATCCGGTGGCAGAAACACGTCCTGGATGGCGTACGTTTGTTGCGGATGTGGTTTTTGCAGAAGATCAGGATTCGACAAATAATCGGGTAGAATGGGAGGGGGTGGTTGGGGTGTTGCCGGGGCAGGTGGTGGTGAGTGAGATTATGTTTTCGCCGGTAGAGGGTGGGCCAGAGTGGGTGGAGGTATTGAATCGATCTGGGCACACGCTGGATCTATGGGGGTGGCAGGTGGTGGACGCAGTGGGTGGGATGGCAGTGCTGGAACAGGCTGAATTGGCGGCCGGGGAATACAGAGTGATTGCAGCAGATGCCGGTGGATTTGAGGCGCAATACCGGGGTGTTGTTCCTGTGGTTTCCGTGGCGGGGTGGCCGGTGTTGAACGACGGAGGCGATGTGGTTGTTTTGCGCGATGCGACGGGTACTGTGGTAGACAGTGTGTCTTATGAAGGGTCTGCGCCGGTACTGGGGCGATCTCTGGAGCGAATTGATCCGGGCGGTTCCGGAACGGATCCGGCGAACTGGCTGTTCAGTACGGCGGAGTTTGGTGCAACACCTGGAGCGGTAAATAGCGTGGCACTGCAGGGCGAGTCTGTGGGTGTGGAGCTTGTGGCTTCACCCAATCCGTTTCAAGATCGGACGGAGATTTTGTACCGCCTGCCCGTGCGGCGTGCGAATGTGAATTTGTGGGTGTTTGACCGCGAAGGGCGGCGTGTCCGGACGTTGCTGAGTGGTGAGGCGGGTGGGAGCAGTCGGCGTGTTGTCTGGGATGGTGCGGGCGAGGATGGGCAGCGTTTAAAGCCCGGTATATATGTTTTTTATCTGGAGGCCGCCGTGTCAGGTGGGCGGGTTCTGAGGAGCCGGACTGCTGTTGTGCTGGCAGCAGGATTGTAATGTACTACTGTTACTTCGGTGCGATTTCCCCCGCATCGAGCAGGTTCAGCTTCCCCATCTTTCCCCTTCGCCCATTCTGCACAAGGGATGTATCCTTATGAAAACGGATTCGAAGGTTTCCACAGAAGACAAGCAAACCGGTTCTCCTTTACGCAATCAGATTCTGGGTGTGTTGCTGATTGCTCTGGCTTTGTTGATGGTTGTGAGCTTACTGTCCCATTCTCCAGAAGACCCGCCCAATTCAAGCCGTCCGCCGGAGCTTACAGAGAATTTGGCCGGGTGGGTGGGCAGCCAGCTTTCGTACTATTTATTATTTGTGGTGGGGTACGGTGCATATGTGCTTACTTCCATCGTATTTATGTGGGGATGGAACCGTTTTCGGCGGTTGGCTGTTGGACCTTTTCTGCGGCACACATCCACGTTGCTGGCGTTGATGATGATTTATTCTGCTGCCACGGGTGTGCCTTCGCGGGGTCGAACGTACCTGGCGTTTCGGCTGGGGGGTTGGCTTGGGGTCACGCTGTCTTCGCTGGTGCTGGTGCCTTATCTGGGGCGGGTTGGGTCGTACATCTTTCTGGGTACGGTGCTGATTGTTCTGTTGATGGTGGTAACGAATATTCCGTTTTCCCGGATTCCGGATCTGGTTGTTGCAGCCGCAGTTGGAAGCTGGGCGAGGGTTCGCGCTGCGGTTGCCTGGTGGGGTGGGGTGTGGCAGAAAGGGCTGGTGTTCTGGCAGGAGAGCAAACAACGGCGTGCGGAAGCCCGCGGGGCCGAGCCGGTTGAAGAAGAGGAAGAAGAGGAAGAAGAGGAAGAAGAAATAGAGGAAGCACCGGAGTTTATTGAGGAACCGTTTGTGCTTCCAGAAGTGGAAGAAGCAGGCGAGCCAGAGGTCCGGGCGGTGCGGGCGGGCGAGGAGCCCGAGATTGTAGAGCCGCACGCAGAACCGCCGCGTCTGGTGGCAAAAGTTAGAAAGAAAAAAGTGAAGTCGGATGCAGATGTGGCCTATACGTTGCCGGATTTGGATTTGCTGGATGAAGCGCCGGAAGAAGATACCGGGCTGGACCGGGAATACTTGCTGGAAGGCGCGCAGACGCTGGAGCAGAGTCTGGAGAGTTTTGGAATTCAGGCCAAGGTGGTGCAGGTGAATCCCGGGCCGGTGATTACCGGGTACGAGGTGCAACCGCCGCGTGGAGTGAAGGTGAACCGGATCGTGAACCTGGCAGACGATCTTGCGATGGTGATGAAGGCGCGGAGTATCCGCATCCAGGCGCCTATTCCGGGGAAGGCTGCGGTGGGGATCGAGGTTCCGAATCCCAAACCGTCCACGGTGTATTTGCGCGAAATTCTGGAGTCTGAGGCGTTTCAGAAACCAGATGCAAAGCTGATGCTGGCGCTGGGCAAGTCCGCTTCGGGCGAGCCGGTGTGTACGAATCTTGCAGAGATGCCACATTTGCTCATTGCTGGGGCTACGGGAAGCGGGAAGTCTGTTTGTATCAATGCGCTTATTACGAGCATTCTGGTGCGCAACCGGCCGGATGAGGTCCGTTTTATTATGGTGGACCCCAAGATGCTGGAGCTTTCCATGTACAACAACATTCCGCACCTGCTTTCTCCGGTTGTGACGGAACCGAAAAAAGCCTCGGAGGCGCTCAAGTGGGCGGTTGCCGAGATGGAAAACCGGTACCGTACCATGGCCAAGTACAATGCGCGGAATATTTCGGATTTTAACCGGAAATTGGATGGGTTGCGGGAGCAGGCAGAGACGGAGGAAGACCGTGCCGAGGTGCTCTCGCCATTGCCGTATCTTGTGGTGGTGATTGATGAGCTGGCAGATTTAATGATGACGGCACCGGCAGATATTGAAGATTCGCTGGCCCGGCTGGCGCAAATGGCTCGTGCGGTGGGCATCCATCTGATTCTGGCTACACAGCGGCCTTCTGTGAATGTGATTACGGGTACGATTAAGGCGAATTTCCCATCCCGAATTGCGTTTCGGGTGGCCTCCAAAGTGGATTCGCGGACTATCCTGGATGCCAACGGTGCAGAGAAATTGCTGGGGCGTGGCGATATGTTGTTTATGCAGGCTGGGAAATCTGAGCCGGTGCGGGTGCACGGGGCGAATATTACAACGGATGAGTCGGAGCGTCTGGTGGCATGGGTATGTGGGCAGGGTGTGGAAATGGAGGAGGTGGATCTGGAGCCAGCGGTTTCGGATGTGGCGATTGGCGACGGCGGGCGGGATGAACGTTTCGACGAGGCGTTGCGGCTGGTGGTGATGCATCAACAGGGTTCGGCTTCTTTGTTGCAGCGGCGCATGAAGGTGGGGTACGCGCGGGCGGCCCGGTTGGTGGATGAATTGGAACAGGCCGGTGTTGTGGGGCCTTCAGATGGAAGTAGCAAAGGGCGAGACGTGTTGGTGGATGAGACGTTTCTGGAGCGGTTGGAGGAGGGAGAGCTGGATTCTGTTTGATCCGGGGTGGTTTTATGGCGATTGCGAAAATCTGGATGGTTGTGCTGGTTGGCGTGCTGGTCGTGAGCGGTTCGGCCTGGGGAATTGACGGGCTGGAGGCGATTCGGCGCCAGCAGGAGCGGTTTCAAGATCTGAAGGATTTGTCTGCCCAGTTTAAGAAGCGTCATTACTGGAAGTTGGTGGACCAGGCCACAGAGATCAAGGGCCGACTGTACGTGCAAAAACCCGACCGATTTCGTTTTGAGACCGATGTTCAAACAGTGATGACAGACGGCCAGACGGCCTGGAATTATGTGCCGGACAACGAACAGGTGTTGATGAGTTCGTACGGCCAAATTCAGGAGGACCGGAGTTATGAGAAATTGCTGTTTGATCTGATTCTGCTGGGTGGATACGCAGAACGTTTTATACCGACCTATGCAGGTGAAGAGCGTGTAGATGGGAAGCGGTGTCACCTGGTGGAATTGGCGAGTCGAGGAGAAGAACGGTATATTTCCCGAGTGCGCCTGTGGGTGGATCGGGGGATGTGGCTGGTGCGTCGGGTGGAGTATGTGAATATCAATGACGATGTGACCACGTACGAATTGTCGAACCTGAAGGTAGACCCTGGGCTCAAGGTGTCGTTTTTCAAATTTGAGCTGCCTCAGGAAATTGAAGTCATTGATTTGCGATAGGACTGGAAAAGTCCCTCTTGGAAAGGAATCTGTAGACGATGTCAACTGAACTTGAAAGCCATGAGTTTCGAAATTTGCTAGCGGACTACCGGGAGCGGCTGGATCACTTGCGGAGGTATCTTTGACCTTGAAACGCGAAAGGTCCGGATTGCAGAACTGGGAAAGGCCATGGAGGATTCGGGTTTTTGGGATGACCAGGAGAAGGCGAAAGAAGCGATTGATGAGTTGAACCAGCACAAAGAATGGGTAGAGGGATGGGCCGGGCTGGATACGCAGTTGAGTGATGTGAATGAATTTTATGATCTGGCGCAAGCAGAAGAGGATGGGGAGACGCTGGGAGATGTGGAGGCTGAGCTTACCCGGATTGAAAAAGATCTGGGTGCGCTGGAGTTGCGCCATATGCTGGGAGAAAAGGAGGATCGTCTGGAGGCGATTCTGACCATTCACCCTGGCGCCGGAGGTACGGAGTCTGCGGATTGGGCCCAGATGTTGATGCGGATGTACACACGCTGGGCAGAACGGCGTGGGTTCCAGGCCGAGATCCTGGATTTGATGCCGGGTGAAGCCGCCGGTATCAAGAGTGTCACGATTGAGATGAAAGGGAAGTACGCCTACGGGTATTTAAAATCTGAAATCGGGGTGCATCGGATGGTGCGTATCTCACCTTTTGATGCCAACAGCCGCCGGCATACGTCTTTTGCCTCTGTTTCTGTGTACCCGGAAGCAGAGGGCGATATTGAAGTGGATATTCGCCCGGAAGATATCCGTGTGGATACGTACCGTTCAGGAGGGGCCGGTGGGCAGCACGTGAACAAGACCGATTCGGCTGTACGGATTACGCACGCGCCCACAGGCATTGTGGTGCAGTGTCAGAATGAGCGCTCTCAGCATAAAAACCGGAATAGTGCAATGAAAATCCTCAAGGCCCGACTCTACCAGCACTACAAGGAAATAGAGGATGAAAAGAGAGCGGAACTGGACAGCGAAAAGAAAAAGATTGAGTGGGGTAGCCAGATTCGGAATTACGTTTTTCATCCGTACCAGATGGTGAAAGACCTACGTACAAGTGTGGAGACGTCCAATATCCAGAACGTGATGGACGGAGATCTGGATGGCTTTATTCATGCGTATTTAACCCAGAAGGGTGGGTAGGCCAATTCCGGGCAAAGCGCTTGACTTCACCCATACAATTGGTTATAATAATTTCACAGTTTGAAGCTAAAAAAATCAGCAGGTTACGAACATCTTACCCCACCTGAATTGGAGGGGAGGGGAGGGCATCGTTTGAATTCTGATGAGGCGTCCGCCCCGGAATCACAACTGGTTTCCCGGCGGTTGGAAAAGTTAGAAGCAATCCGCCAGATGGGCATTGAACCCTATCCGTACCGCTTTGAGGCCACGCATAAGTCCAAAGAGGTCAAGGACGGGTTTGAAGCACTGGAAACGGCCGGGACCGAAGTTGCGGTGGCCGGGCGGTTGATGGTTACGCGAGATCATGGAAAATCTGCCTTCGCGGATTTGCGAGATGGAGAAGGCCGGATTCAGATTTATTTGAAACAGGCCGTGGTGGGTGAAGCGGCGTTTCAACTCTGGAAACTGCTGGATATTGGTGATTTCGTAGGTGTTTCCGGGTCTGTTTTTCGGACGCGGACGGGTGAAATCACGGTACAGGTAAAAAAACTGGAATTGCTTTCGAAGGCGATTCGGCCGCTGCCGGTACCCAAAGAGGAAGTGCGGGACGGGCAGCGTATTGTACACGACGCGTTTAAAGACCCGGAACTACGTTATCGACGAAGATATCTGGATCTTGCGCTAAACCCAAATGTGCAGGAAGTGTTCCGCAAGCGGACGGCTGTTGTTTCGGCCATCCGGCGTATTCTGGATTCGCGCGGGTTTTTGGAGGCCGATACTCCGGTATTGCAGCCGCTTTATGGCGGTGCATCTGCCCGGCCTTTTACGACGTACCACAATTCGCTGGATATGACGCTGTATTTGCGGATCTCCAACGAGCTGTACCTCAAGCGCCTGATTGTTGGCGGATTTGAGCGGGTCTACGAGTTCAGTCGAAATTTCCGGAATGAAGGTATCGACCGGACGCACAATCCGGAATTTACCCTGCTGGAAATCTATCAGGCATACGCGGATTATACGGATATGATGGCGCTGACCGAGGAGTTGTACGCTACGGTGGCGCGGGAGGTTACCGGCTCCAGCATCATTTCGTATCAGGGGCAAGAAATTGATCTGACACCGCCCTGGAAGCGGATCTCGTTGCTGGACGCAATTCAGGAATACGGTGGGCTGGATGTTCACGGTGCAACGGAGGAAACGTTGCGCGATATGTGCAAGAAGCTGGGCCATGAAGTGGATTCTGGTGCCGGGTGTGGTGCAATGATTGATGAGATTTTTGAAGCCGTTGTTCAGGACCACCTGATCCAGCCAACGTTCATTACGGATTATCCCGTAGAAATGTCTCCGCTGGCCAAGCGGCACCGAGACAATCCAGAATTGACGGAACGTTTTGAGCCGTTTATTTGTGGCTGGGAGGTGGCAAACGCATTTTCGGAACTGAACGATCCGGTGGACCAGCGGGAGCGTTTCGAAGACCAGATGTCTTTGCGGGAACGCGGAGATGATGAGGCGCAGGTTCTGGACGAGGATTTTTTGCGCGCAATCGAATATGGCATGCCCCCTACGGGCGGGCTGGGGTTTGGGATTGACCGGATGGTTATGTTGATGACGGATTCCCGTTCCATCCGGGACGTGATTCTGTTTCCGCATATGCGCCCCGAAGCAGGCCGGCCGGACGCAGAGGGCAATGAATAATTTGCTGGAGGCTTCCGGACTCACCCGGTACTACCGGGTGGGCGATGCCCGGATCGAGGTTTTGAAAGGGATCGATCTGGCAGTAGCCCGTGGCGAGGTCGTTGCGATTGTAGGGGCTTCGGGGGTTGGGAAGAGCACCCTGTTGCACATTTTAGGGGGGCTGGACCAGCCAGATTCTGGCAGCGTGCAGATTGATGGTGTGGATGTATTTGGCTTGTCGGATGCGCAACGGGCGCAGTTTCGGAACCGGTCCGTAGGGTTTGTGTTCCAGTTTCACCATTTGTTGCCGGATTTTACAGCACTCGAAAATGTGACCATGCCCTTGCTGATTCAGGGGAAACGCCCGGATGATGCGCGGGATTCGGCGGAGAAGCTGTTGAAGGCTGTTGGGCTGGCTGCCCGGATGACGCATCTGCCTTCTGAATTGTCGGGGGGAGAATCTCAGCGGGTGGCCGTGGCGCGTGCACTGGTGGCCCGCCCTGGCCTGGTGCTGGCCGACGAACCTTCGGGCAACCTGGATGCCGAACGCAGTGCCGAGTTGCACGATCTGATCTGGCACCTGGCAGCAGAGCTACAGCACACGTTCGTGATCGCAACACACGATCTGGACCTGGCTGCTCGGGCGGATCGAGTGGTTCGTATGAAGGATGGTCGGATAGAAACATCCATGTAAAACGGGCGGTGGGAACCATGCGCTGTGAGGATTGTGGAGAACGAGAAGCGGCTGTTCTATTCACGGAGATTGCTGGCAAACAGAAAGCAGTTTGCCATCTGTGCAAGGTTTGTGCGGACAAACGCAGCGGTGCAGATGACGGGATGACGATCTCTGTGGATGCCATCCCTACATTGGAAGGCAATGCAGGGATGGTGTGTCCGGAGTGCGGCACGACGTTTGCAACATTTCGGAAAGGGGGTCGTTTCGGGTGCGCATCCTGTTATGCGGCCTTCGAACCCGGACTGGAATCGTTGTTCAAGCGGATCCATGGAGTTGGCCGGCACAAGAAAGATTCTGGAAATCCGGGTCTCCAGGCACGAATGGATTTTCTGGAGCAACAATTGAAACAACTGGTGGATCAGGAAGCCTTTGAGGAGGCCGCCCGCGTGCGGGACCTGATTGCGGAAATACAAACGCGGCCTGG
>JAQCGA010000135.1 GCA_027619145.1 bacterium
CATGAGCAACTTCAAATTTCCCTATCCGCGCCCAGAACTGACGTATGCGGAAGTGGATGATCATGTGTACGTGCTCCGCCTGGACGACCCGGAAGGCAACCCTACGCACTGTGCGTTCATTTTTGGATGCCATGCCCTGTGCAATACAGACAAATACGGACACATCTCCGCTGATTACCCCGGTGTGGTACGAAACGTTCTCCAGGCGACCGGGCTCGAATCCCTTTTTCTTCCGGGCAGCATTGGCAATGTGGTACCGCTCAGTCGGGCAGGGCGCACCTACCAGCGGGTGGGCAACAGTGTAGCGGGTGCCGCCCTGTACGCCCTGGAACAAACGGAAACCCCTGAAAATGGGATTTTTTCAGTACGTCAGAAAACCATTCAGGTTCCCACTTTTTCTTATCCCGACACCGAAGCAATAGAGCAAGAACTTGCCGCTACCCCCAAACGTTCGGACGGCATGCAGCGCTTCCAGGCCTATGGCAGTAGAAACGTCAGCAGCGGCCGGGAGACCTTGGAGTACACGCTAACCCGCATTTCTGTGCCTGGAGGCGATATTCTCCATCTGCCCGGTGAAATATTCGTAGAAACAGCAAAAGCCATCAAATCCGCTGCGGGAGATCGGCTTACAGCTGTCATCTCGGGGCCAACCGCAGACGTCGGTTACCTGTCCACCCCACAAGCCCATCGCGAAGGAGGCATGGACCCCCGCTATGCTGGCCTGGCCATCGACGCCGAGACACAAATCCGCCGTGCGGCCTGCGAACTCGTCCAGGAATGAAGATATCTTCTGAAAACTTGACTTCAGCGTAAATACTCCCTACTGTTAGGGATATAAACTTGATAGCGACCTTTACGGGCAAACCCTTAAAATTGCAGGAGCGAAAAAGACATGGCTTCCCAGAAACTCGCCATAGACGGCGGCACTCCCGTTCGGAATAGCAGCGACAAACCTTGGCCGCAAAGCTCCGAACACGAGTGGAAAACTGAAATTGAACCGGCCTTAAGAGATGTGTACCTGAAAAAAACGGAAGGCTTGCCCGCCACACAGGGGGAAGCCTTTGGACAGGCCTTCGCTGCCTATTGCGATGCCCGCTACGGAATTATCATGCCACACGGGACAGATGCCATTTCTGCTGGCCTGGCCGGCGCGCTGGACCTGGATGGGCTCGGTGACGGCGGAGAAATCATCATTCCCAACTATACGTTCATCGCAACCGCCAGTGCTCCCCTGTCTGTGCGCTGCTCGGTATCTCTGGTGGACATCGACCCGGTTTCTTTTACCATGCTTCCTGAAAGCGTGGAAGCCGCAGTTACAGACAAAACCGTTGGCATCCTCCCGGTTCACCTGGGTGGCCATCCAGCAGACATGGACGCCATTAACGCCATTGCCAAAAAGCACAATCTGGTTGTCGTAGAAGATTGCGCCCAGGCTCACGGAGCTGAACACAACGGCCACAAAGTAGGCACACTTGGCGATGTGGGTGCTTACAGCTTCCAATCCAGTAAAAATCTCACCTCGGGAGAAGGTGGCTGCATTGTCACCAACAACCAGGACATTCGTGACCTCGCACATGCCTTCAAAGATGTGGGCCGACGTCCTGGCGGCGAACGCTGGGAATACCCGCGTCACGGCTGGAATTACCGTACCTCAGAATATTTGGCAGCCCTTCTTCTCAAGCGACTCAACCTGCTGGAAACCCAAACGGATCGTCGCAATGAAAATGCCGCCTACCTCAGTTCTGAACTTAAAAAAATAGACGGTATCACGCCGCCCCAGTGGCGCCCGTGGGTGACGCAACACGGATATCACCTCTACATGATGCTTTACAAGCCAGAAGCGTTTGGAGGCCGTTCACGAGATATCTTTATCAAAACCCTTCAGGCCGAAGGCATCTCGTGCTCCCCTGGATACCAGCGCCCCCTCACCGACGAAGGTGCCCTGAAAACGATTTCGGAGAAACACCCACACCTCGTACAACGCCACCCTTGCCCCAATGTGGAATCCACCTGCGAACACAGCGTCTGGCTCTTCCAATCTGTATTGCTGGGCACCCGGGAAGATATGGACGACATTGTCCAGGCTGTAGCCAAGATCAAACAGGCCTTTACAGATTGAATGCCCCGAGGGACGAAACATGGCAGCATCAGACCAACAACAAATGAACCCGTATCAGGTACTCATTGTTGATGATGATACGCAAATGCGGAAACTCCTCAAACGTGTGGTAGCCGATACGGGTTGTGTGCCGGTAGAAATCCCAAAAGCCAAAGACGCGCTTGCCCTGATTGAAAAGGGCCAGGCTCATGCCATGCTGCTGGATCTTCAGATGCCAGGAGCCAGTGGAATGGATCTATTGCGAGTCCTGCGCAGGCGGCGGCTGGAAATTCCTACCATTGTCGTTTCTGGTTTCATCTCAGAAGAAGCCGCCGTACAACTTGCCGAATTGCGCGTACAGGCCATTGTTGCAAAACCTTTTGCCCTGGACCGCCTCACAAGCGAACTCCGAAAAGCGCTCGGTTTGCCAGATGCTGGGGCTACGCCCCCTTAGCCATACCCTCTGGATGGAACAAGGAAAAGGCCCGTACCCCGAAACAGGGTACGGGCCTTTTAAAATCATAAAAAAAGGAACGGTTCCATGAAAGGCCTGCCTCGCACCGTCCTGGCTCTGGGGTTCGTTAGTTTTTTTACAGACATGTCCAGCGAAATGATCTACCCACTCCTCCCCATCTTTCTCGCCACCACGCTGGGTGCCGGTACCATTGCCCTGGGGGTTATAGAAGGGGTCGCAGAATCTACGGCAGCAGTACTAAAGGTTTTCTCCGGAGTCTGGACCGACCGCACCCGCCACAGAAAACCGCTCATTCTGGCAGGCTACGGCCTGTCGGGGCTGGTTCGTCCGCTCATTGGTCTGGCAACCGTCTGGCCTTTTGTATTTGCGATGCGCTTTATAGACCGCATCGGCAAGGGCCTGCGCACCTCACCCAGAGACGCACTCATTGCAGATGTAACTTCACCAGAACAACGCGGAAGAGCCTTTGGCCTGCATCGGTCCATGGACCACGCTGGTGCCGTGGTTGGTCCGCTTGTTGCGGCCGCCCTGCTAACCTTCCAGAACATATCCATTCAACACGTTTTCCTGCTTGCCGCTGTCCCGGCTTTGGTGGTACTCCTTGTCATAACCACTTCCGTACGCGAGCCGGCCTCGAAACCCGCCTCAGAAGGGCCTCCGGTGAACCTGCGCTCGACCTGGCATGACTTGAGTCCGTCCTTCAAACGCCTGCTTGCGGCCCTTTTGGTTTTCACGCTTGGAAATGCAACGGATGCGTTTCTGTTGCTCAGCCTGTCCCTGGCCGGAGTACCGCCTGCGTGGGTTGCCGTGCTCTGGGCCGCCCATCACGTGGTCAAAATGTTGGCGACCTACTTCGGCGGATCGTTATGTGACCGCATCGGCAGCCGAACCCCGATTCTTTGGGGGTGGACGTTTTATGCACTCCTCTATTGCGCCTTTGGCCTGACCACAAACGCCACGATGCAAATCGGCCTGTTCATGGCCTACGGTATCTACTTTGGCCTCACCGAACCCGCCGAAAAAGCCTGGGTGACCGCTCTGGTTCCACCGCACCTGCGAGGAACAGCCTTTGGGTATTATCACTGTACCCTTGGTCTGGGCGCATTACCGGCCAGCATCTTGTTTGGGTTCCTCTGGTACATATGGGGACCATTCGCAGCATTTTTCACCGGGTCCGCGCTGGCCGGCTGTGCAACTCTCCTTCTGCTAACCGTCCCCGCATTTTCTTCCCCAACATCCCAGGAATCCTGAACAAGAATACATCTCCCAACGACACAACAGGGTACTCTCCATGTGCTTCCACGAGATTCCCGGCACACTTATTTCAGAATAGAAACCGGCAGCGCCAGTCTCTGTTTTACCGGCGAAAGACATCGACGCTCGTCGCAAGCCTGGTATTGCAGTACCACCGCCAGGTCTGACGTGCCCTTCAAAATCTCCTGGGGCTTGACCTTCACCCTTGCACGAAGCATAACTTCTCCGGTAAACACGGACAGTGATTCTGCGGCAAACCCCAGGGAAACGTTGGCTGGGACGGGATAGTCCACAGAAAGGATTTCAACAGGCCCTTCGCTCTGTACTTCCGTGGGCACAAGAAAATCCAGGGACGCATGATTGGCATTGATATGCCAACCGTCTGCAATTTTTACCCGCACGTCCACCTGGAATGATTCGCCCTCCACCACCTGCTCTTTGGAAAGAACCACCTCCACTTGCACCGGATCTGACTCAGTAATCTTCTGCCCATTCGTGCTCTGAATCAGAAACGCCTGCGTCGCCCGCAACATCGTAGGATACCCTGCTGGAACTCGCTGAACTTCACCAGAAAAACCCTCCAAAATGCGCCGGGCCATTTCGCGATATTCCGACCGACCCGTTTCACTCGCCAGAGATAGCAGGCTCAACGCAGCGGCGGAGTTCCCAGAAGGAATTGCAGAATCCTGTGCGTCCTTCATATCCACAAGTAAATCACCACGATTTTGCGAAAAAAAGAACAGGCCGTCCTCTGGATCTTTAAACTTGCCGATCATCTCATCTGCCAAATCCAGCGCTTCATCCAGGTACCGCTGCTCTCCTGAGGCTCGATACAGCTCCACCAGCCCCCCCAGCATGAAAGCATAATCTTCCACATACGCCTTCAACTCTGCCCGTCCCTGAGCGTAGCTCCGCGTCAAACCCGCACCGTCGTGCATTCTGGCAAGTACGAACTCGACCGCAAGACGTGCCGCAGCCAGATCCGCATCTCTTCTCAGTACCCTATAGGCAAAAGCGTAAGACTGGATCATCAACCCGTTCCAGCCAGCCAGTATCTTGGTGTCCATACGAGGGCGAGGGCGCGCATTTCGAACGCGCAACAACTCCGCTCTCAAAGGCTCCAGATCTTCTGGAACTTCATCAGGGTCCCGGCCTCCCACATGGTTCTTTTCTTCGAATCGCAGCGTGAGTACTCCTCCCTCCCCTTCAAGAGTTCGCCCCAGGCCATAATAAGCAAAAAAGCGTTCGGCCTTATTGCCCAACGCTTCTCGAATCCCCACTTCAGTCCACAAATAGTAGCTGCCTTCCCCCCCGCCTGTCTCCGAATCCAGCGCGGCATAGAACCCGCCCTCCGGATCCGTCATCTCCGACCGTACAAAATCCAGAATTCCTTCAGCCGTGCGCCTAAATTCTTCACGCCCGGTCAACTGATAGGTATGTAAAAGAACCCGCGAAATCTGGGCCTGGTTGTATAACATCTTCTCAAAATGCGGCACCTGCCATTGGGCATCTGTCGAATACCTGTGAAACCCTCCAGCCAGATGGTCCTGGAGCCCTCCCATGGACATCTGCTTCAACGTATGTGCCACCATCTCCAGCAATTCTGTTTTGTGCGTGAATTCGAATCGATCCAGCAACAATTCCAGCGCCTGTGAATTGGGGAATTTAGGTGCGTCGCTGAATCCTCCAAATACAGGCTCGTATCGAGCTTTCAAGCCCTCCACGGCTCGTTCTATCAGCGTTGTATCCAGGGCCGCGGTGTTGGTTCTGCCCGCACCGTATTCTTCTTCCAGCACCCGGGTGACCCGATCCGCCGCAACAAGTACCTGAGCCCGGTTATTTGTCCATGCATCGTGTAACATTTCGAGTACCCGGGGAAAACCCGGGAGCCCGTTGCTATCTACCGGAGGAAAATACGTACCTGCAAAAAACGGTTTCAGATCCGGCGTCAGAAACACAGAATTGGGCCAGCCCCCATTTCCATTGAGTAGGCGCGTAGCGGTCATGTATATCTGGTCCAAATCCGGCCGCTCTTCCTTGTCCGCTTTGATATTCACAAACCAGCGGTTCATGAGAGTTGCAATCTGTGGGTCTGAAAAAACCAGCCGCTCCATCACATGGCACCAGTAACAGGTTGAATAGCCAATTGACAGAAAAATGGGCCGATCCAATCTACGCGCCACTTCCAGAGCTTCTTCGCCCCACGGGTACCAATTCACCGGATTGTGCGCGTGTAACTGCAAATACAGACTCGAAGCATTTACCAAGGCATTTGTGTATTTCCAGGTCCCATCTGGATTTTTCAACTCATGCTTTGCAACCATGTCTTCTGTTACAGAGCGTGTGCTCGCATTCTGTTTGGAATTCGCATCATGGTGTTCGGCACGGAAGAATGCAAAATACCCAAG
Source organism: bacterium (assembly GCA_027619145.1). The sequence continues at coordinate 6,236 of JAQCGA010000135.1, forward strand.
AGGTACCAGCACGCAAAGAAACCCCAGCAGTACGACCAGCCGCCTGATGCTCAAATAGCAAAACCCCCTTCAGACCGAAACATACGAGGCTATCCCTTCCTCTTTCCCGTAGCTAGAATATTCAACAAGACCTTGATATCTTCTTCAAACACATCCTGATCCCGATAGCCCACATACTTGCGATAAATTCGTCCGTCTTGATCAATGACAAACGTAGTCGGAATAGACTGAACATTTCCGTACGCCTTCACCGTTTTCGCGTCTCCCATCACCGTCGGATAATTGACCTTTTCGCGATTGACAAACTCACGAACCACATCCACACCACCACGATCCAGGGAAATCCCAATCACAGCCACGCCCTGATCCTTGTATTTTTCATAAAGTGCACGAAAATGCGGAATTTCTGCTCTACAAGGCGGACACCAGGTGGCCCAGAAATCCACAATTCGAACCTGGCCTTCAAAATCGGACAGCCGCACGAGATTCCCATCCAAATCTTTCAGTTCAAACTCAGCGGCAACAGCCCGGCCAGTTCCCTTTTTCCCCTTTGGACTTTCTTTTGTTGCGCTCCACCCAATTCCAATTGCCGCAAGGGCAAACCCTACAGCCAAAACCAACAAGAGACGCCTTTTCATAATTCCTCCTCAAAAAAGATCGTGCTACCATTCAAACAGGTCCTATCATCCGTTTAGTGTTCGGCAAGACCCGCAACTTCTTTGTGGACTTCTCCACGGCTCCCTCCCAATTCCCACGAATCAATTTGAGGAATCGTTTGATTCAGATTCCGAATTTCGAAAAAAAACAAGCTCTAAAAGTACATAAGGTGAACGACCCGCGCGAGCTTCGGCCGAATCGATCATGGCTACCGCTTCTTCTCCCAGAAACGCCCGCCCAAATCCCTTGAAAAAATTCAGATAGAAATGGTCTGGATGGACCTCAATACGCACTTGCAACGCGCCGGCCACCGAGGCCGGGACCGTATATCGCCAAACCCAGGAACCCCCGGCGGGAATGCGCGTATCGTACACCTCTTCATCTTCATCTCCCAGAACCACCTGCCACCCAATCGCGCGCCTCTGCATCGTACCCGGAACCGACTCCCCTTTACCTGTCTGCATGTTCGCTTCTACGTATAGCTTGGGTGTAACATACGTAGGAAAATGATGCCCCGCTCCTGTATTGCGCACCTGGATGTCGAACGCTACCGAATCTGAGCCAGCAACCTTGCGCCGCACATCTACCGCCAGCGCATTTCGAACCGTTTCCGGATCGTGAATTCCCCGCCAGAGGTGGCGCCGGTTCGGCATATGACAGATCTGGCACGTCTCCCCCTCGGTCGCCTGCGGACTCCCGAGCCACTGCGCATACGTATCCTGCAAAAGCTTTCCATTCACCCTTCTCCCATCTGTTTCAAATTGATGGCAGTCCCTGCAAAATGCCGCATCCTCAAACGCGGGTGCCTGAACCCCGCCACCGTGTCCTGGACCTGCCCACCGCCCCGCCGGTGGACGATCCCCCGCAGGAGGTCCAAACCGAACGTGGTTCCGCACATGACACACCGCACAAGTCAGCCCACCCTGCTGCGCATCCGCGTCAAACTGGTAATTCTCTTCGTGCTCTCCACCGCTCACAGGAAACATCGCATGCTGCTCCTCTGCCGGCGCGTGGCAGGACTGGCAAGAAGCCACGAACCCAGGATTGGTCCACAGGTGATCTACCAGTTGGCCCAGCACACCCGAGCCCATGCTCCGCCGGTGCACCGTTCCTTGCCAATCTGCAAACTGACGGACGTGGCAAACCCCACAGGCCTCGGGTTCCAGTCTGGAAGCCAGCGAATCGTACGCAGCAGGTGCCGGTCCCTGTAACGGAATGGGCGTTTTCCAGAACGCCTCCACAAACTCCCGATTCCCTACTCTTTTCTCGGGGCCCACTCGCTGTGCCAGCGCGACAGCCATCGCCTGAATTTCCGCAGGGCGCAATCGGAGCGCGAATCCAGAATGCTTTTCGCCTGTGTGGAAAGCTACAAACGCACTCGCATCCGACACGGGCCGATCCAGCGGTTTAGCAAAAGCAGAAATTCGATGACATCCGGCACAACCCAACTGTGCAAAAACACTCAACCCATTCCCGGTGGTATCGGTGAAACTCGGCGTCTTTTCCAATGCACCAGCCCCCAGATAAGCGGCCAGATCTTCGGCTTGTCCCTGAGAGAACCCGTATTCTGGCATCCGGGCATTGGGAACAACTACACCGGGTTTTTGCAGGTAACCCACAAGCCAGGGCCTGCGAATTTTCTCTGAAACCCCGTCCAGAGCAGGCCCGGCATGACCACCTTCTCCTCGCCAGTAATGGCACACCGTACATTGTGCCGCATTGAAAAGTCGCTCTCCCCGCACCACATCCCCGTTGCCAGATTCCGCCAGATGTTTGCCTCCGGTTTGCTTTAGCAAAAAGCTCACCAGAGCCCGTAACTGCGAACCGGACATTGGCACGTGCGGCATCCGGGCATTGGGCAAAACCGAAACTGGATTCTCCAACCAGCGAGACAACCAGACCTCTGTTGTCT
>JAQCGA010000136.1 GCA_027619145.1 bacterium
GACTCTCTAGAGTCGGCGCTTTTTCATTTTTGATCAACGCTTACATCGACGGCATACACCCCTGACCGTCAAACACAACCTCCGTCGGTTCTCCCAAAATTTCAATATCCTCCCGTTCTTCCAACTCTGCAACCATAGATCTGGAAACCCACAGGTGCTCCAGATCCAGCGTGGATTTGATCCTCACCACACGCGTATCTTCGGTATGCTCTGCTCGCAACACCTCCAGCGCAATCTCCACGGCCTCCCTCTCCGTCTCCCCAACAACTGGCACATACGCCCGGTTCAAAAACGTAGTTGTCAACGCATTTGCATACGTCGCCTTAAAATCAATCCGATCGACCAGCTTTCGGGTCGTCACATCTGCCAGCCCAATTCCATTGGCGTTGCCGTGTGTCTCCTCGGTCAGGTCCAGCACGACAATCCGTTCAATCGACGGGCTATCCGGCTCCTTGATCCCCGGCAACCAGATGCGCCCAATAATATTTGGGTCCATTCCCGTGCCACTGATATTCTTTCCAATGCGATCTACAATCAGCAAGTCAATTCGATTCGAAGGAAGACGCGGCATCCACTCGCGGGCCTCATTTAACAATCGGGGCTCCACAGACTCGAAATCTTCCGGCTCTACGGCCACCAAGCGCGCTGTATGCTCGTACGCATTTTCTACAATAGCCACCCCCAGCGAGATCGGTGCTTCTTTCAGAATTACCTTCCCCCACATGGGAATCATCCGGGGCAACGCACTTGCACCCATCGAATGCGCAAGCGTAGCGCCCTTATGGCTACCCAGGCCAATCGTCATCATCTTCATCAACCCGCTCTCGAACGGACCGTGAAACGCCGTGTGTGGCTTCACCCGGTTGATCAGCACCACGCCGTCCGCCTCCATAGCCAACCGATTGAGCACCACCGGGATTCCGTCTTCTACCTCTCCGACCTGCACCACATCCATCGTAGATTCGACAGGAACACCCATCGTCTCTTCGGTAATTCCGTACGACGCCAGAATCTCCTTCTGGCCTTCAACCGTTCCGCCGCCATGGCTGCCCATTGCCGGCAGAATAAACGGCTCGCCTCCCAGTTCCCGCACACAATCCACCACGGTCCGCGTCAGCTCTGCAATCTTATAAATCCCCCGACTGCCAGCCGTAACCGCAACACGTGCCCCCGGATGAATACGTTCTCTTAATTTGGATGCCATCACAGCCCTGCGAGCCTCTGCAATCGGATCCTCCAGCGTCTCCGCTACAAAACGCTGTCGCACAGGGGCCATGCGAGGAAACTTCATATCTTTCTCCTTTACATCCGGAAAACTTTCTCCGCATTCTTCCGAGAAATACGCTCAAATGCATCTTTACTCAAATCGGCATTCTTCAGATACTCAATAATCGGCGTTTCCTGTCCAACACGCAAATAGTCTGTAGCAAACATCAATCGGTTCTTCCAGCGCTTGAGAAACTTTAGGCCAAATTCTGGATCGCGGGTAATTCCCCGGTACCCAGATCCTGCCGACAGATCCGCATACAAATTCGGATATTTCGCAAACAATTCATCCAGCCTGCCTCCAGGTAATACCGGTCCATCCGGATATCCCGCTTTGGCATTCACACGTCCCGAAATTTCGCGCCAGAAGTGTGGCGAATGGCCAACAAACTTTACATTTTTGTACGTCGCCAGCATCTTCTCGAAGCCTGGCAATCCGGGCTTATCCCGGTTAATCCAGGGATCGAAATGCATCACCATTGCAAGTTTTAATCGATCGCACGCCTCATACACGACTTGCTGCATCGGATCATCCACAGGCAGGCCGCAGAGATTCTCCCCGTACCCTACACACCCTTGATCCATCCAGTGCTCCAGAATCGGATACGGATTAAACCGCCCTGGATATCGATGCCGAGGGTCCACAGCACACAGCGGCAAGAGCCGGTCCCGATGCCGCCGGGTCATCCGCAAAATCTCTTTCGTAGGAACAAAAAAATCCAGTTCCTCCGGCACCTCCACCGCCATCACCACGGCTTTCTCTATTCCATTTCGATCCATCCAGCGAAGCAGTTGCGCCGGTTTCAAACCAGGGTTGTCGAACAACAATTGCCCCAGATGCACGTGTGTGTCAATCATCGCCTCAGTCCCTCAAGCCGTGCCTGCGCCAGTAAAGAGAAGACTTGCTTCCCAAACGTGAATTTGCTACTATATCGCAGATACAAAGTGTCAACTTTTCCACCGTGCGCTTCCGTTTTTCATTTTCTTTCGCAGCGTATCCATAATCATCAAAGAAATGGACTGCACCGTCTCGTCCAGGTCTGAATTCTCAAATGCAGGAACCCGGTTGGCCTCCCCTACTTCCAGAAGATGCTGCTGAATGTGCAAGATTTGTTCCATATATTTTAAATATCGGTGCTGAGTACGCCGGGAGGCTTCCTGGCTGCGCATTTCGAACCGCTCTGCAAAAGGTTGCTTGTCCGACAAAAACAAGTTCACCTGAATAAACAACGCCTTGTCTTTGTACTCGTCCAACTGCAGCAGATCTGGAACCAGGTGTACACCGTCTACAATCAAGCTTACATTTTCTTCGACCGCACGCTCCAGCGTTGCCCGGACGCCCACGCAAATCCGGGCGGCCTGCTCGCGAAACCCATAAATCACCGGGTCTGCACCTTCCAGTGGAGGAATGGACACCGTCTCCCATGCCGCATACGATGAAGAATGCAAGGCCGGCATCAGTTCCTGGGCAATCATCAAACGCATCACCTGACGGATTTCATCTGTGGAAGCCACACGCGAAATCCGGAGCAAATTTGCCAGCGCAACAGCCACAGAGGTTTTTCCGACACCCGTCGCTCCTCCAATTAGAATGATCAAAGGCTGGGCATTCTCACGGTTCCGAAAACGATTCCAGATTCCGTACCGTTCCGCAAACGACTCGCCAGATTCTTTGCCCAGAATGTTCAGGGCAGACTTAAGAATATCACGCCGCTTGACAACCGTTTTGTCCTGCCGGATAAAGTCGGCTTCAATCCGTTCCGAAATCCGGTAGGCCTGGTCCTCATCCACGCCAGTCACAACCAGTGAATGCGACAGATGTTCGCGCGAAAACGGCCGCGTCCCCTGCTCGTCTTCCACCAGAATCTGCCTGGACCGAGGAGACCAGAAAATTCCATCCCCAATAGGCCGCTCGCCGAACAATTCGCGGACCTGATCGTGAACCAGATCCATCATTTTTCGTGCGGAAACCGTCTTCTGTTTTTGCAAGGAATTCCGAATTCGGTCCGCAACCTGATAGGCTTCCCGAAACGAAAACCCCTGTTCCAGCAGATAATGCGTCAACATCCCACGCATAAACGGGATTCGTTTCCCGTTGTCTACAATGGTTGCCACCTCGGGCCTCCTGTTTCCATCAAATGTGCAATAAGTTACAGCCGGGGACGCAGGTAGGGAGTTGGAAAACCAGCGGGGGAAACGCCGTTCCAGTGTTGCAAATAAACGGCCATATCAGGCGGAAGTCAACCGAAAATTGGCTCCCAAAGACGCAGCATCGACCTCTACATCCAGGGCACCCGCTCCACCGGGAAAGGATCCGGCAATGACCAAACCAGCACACCTCCTGTTCACCTTCTTCCTGCTCTTTCTAACGAATCAGGCGAATGCACAGATCAATGAAACCCAGATTGAAGGAATGGGAACCGTGGGTGGCGGCCTCTTCCGCCCCACAGGAGAAGACAAAAGCGTTGCAAAAACCAGCCCGGCCATTCAGCTTGTTGCCAGCCTCGGTTTCACGGATCACCTTGGCGCAGAAGCCGAATTTTTATATGTACCCATCCTGCTCAAATCCGGTACCATCTCCTTTGCATCCGATCAAAAAAGCCACCAGATTTCTGCCGTCGTTGGTTTGCGTGTAACCAGCGGAAGAATTGTGAATCAGCAGAAACGCCCGGTAACCTATCTGGCATTGCGCACCGGCTTTGCCCGGATCGTCACACAGGCAAACAGCCAAATTCCTGCCGGCTCCTGGATTGGACGTACTGTGGACGAAATTGAAAACCCTTCCTTCGGCGGTTTCAATGTGACCATTCGCGAAAAAGGCTTCGTCCTGTCTCCTCGCGTGGGTGCCCTTATCCCTCTTTCCAAGAATTCTGCTCTGGACCTCTCTTTCTTCCCTGTTTTTATTTTTGACCGGGAAGCCGTTTCCAAGCAACTCTTCTTTACAGTTGGGTTCTCGCTTGCTGCCTGGCAAGGCATCTAGCAATTCTCCGGAGAATCTCCCATGTCTCTTCGTATCGGCCTCATCGGCACAGACGGCCATACCGGAACGGTATTGAACGGCATCCCAGGCCTCCCGGGCGCTCGCCTGTGTGCCTGTGCAAAAGGGCATCCGGAAGACAACCTGGACCGCCTGCGAAACCACCCCGCATTCCATGACGACACGGCTCTCTTCGACGATTACCACACCATGTTCGAGCAGGTCGATCTCGATCTGATAGGCATCTGCCGCCCCTACTCCCTCAACGCCGAAGCCGTAATCGCAGCAGCAAAAAGAAACCTGCACATCATTTGCGAAAAACCCATAGCCACCACGCTTCAAGATCTGGACGCCGTGGAGCAAGCCGTAAAACGCAACAACGTTCGACTCACAGCCATGCTCGGCATGCGCCTGCTCCCCCCTTTCCAGGCGGTAAAAAAAGCCGTTGCCGAAGGGCACATTGGAGAACCGATCCTGGCCACTGCACAAAAGTCTTACCGTTTCGGCAACCGCCCCACCTTCTACAAAGAACGTAAAACCTACGGAGGCAGCATTCCCTGGGTGGCGATTCATGCAATTGACTATGTCCGCTGGACCACCGGCCTCGAATACACACGTGTAGCGGCCCTCCACGGCAACCTCGCCCACCCTGGATATCCCGGCTGCGAAGACCACGGCGGCATGCTCTTCCAGTTTGCCAACGGCGGCACCGCCCTCGTCAACATGGACTATCTCCGACCCGATGCAGCCGCCAGCCATGGAGACGACCGGCTACGCATTGCTGGCTCCGAAGGCGTACTCGAAATCCTGGACCTGGGCACCCGCGTTCAGCTCCTTCGAAACGACAAACCTCCCCGCGACCTGGACCTCCCCAAAGAAATCGATTTCCTCTCCGACTTCGCCAGAGAATTGCGCGGGGAAGGGGAACACAGCATTGGTCCCGACGAAGCCGTTGCTGTCACACGGATCAGCCTCAAAGCCCGGGAAGCCGCTGACACAGGTCAGACCCTGGAACTCTAACCCTGTTCTGTCAACCTCCTGGAATCAGGTTCAACGGGTAATCCACCAGATTTTCCACACCGTTTTCTGTAACCCAGAATGTATTCTCCACCCGCACTCCCATATTCAACGCCTCGCTGTACCCTCCTGGTTCACACGAAAACACATCACCCACCTCAAAAACTCCATCCCGGTCCCGGTTCAAATCTGGAGCCTCATGGGGTCTCACCCCCACCCCATGCCCTCCGTGATGCACCAGCCCATCTACGGCCAGATGTGGATGTTCCCGAATCCGCGCATCCAGCGTTTTCCACAGCTCTGTCGCACTCCCACCCGGGCGAACCAGCGCAGGAACATCCTCCAGAATTGCAGCCAGATGCGCAAACACCGAAGCCTGCAACTCCGTAGGCTTCCCCCCCACAACAAAGGTACGCGCAAGATCCGCCCAGTACCCCCGGTACACGCTCTGCGCGTCAATAATATATAACTCCCCCGCCTTAATGGCCCGGTTCCTGGCCGTGCCCCCAAACGTCCCGCACTGGTAATCTCCTCCGTGATAGATCACCTCACCAACGGACTCTGCCGCAGCCTGTTGGCATGCTGCCAGCACCTCCATCTCGTTCACCCCAGGTGCAATCACCTCCTGCGCCCGAGTGTAGGCCGCCAGATCCGCCTGGATACTTTTCCGCATCAGCACAATCTCGTCCGCATCCTTTTTCTTATGCAATTCAACCAACAAATCATCCACCGCAACCCATTCGTCTGGCCTCAGATGTCTGGCCACCGTATCCGCCAACAACTTGGGCAACCCTTCCGCTTGCCACCCCACTCTGGATGCCCTCCGTTCGCCCTTCAATCGAGCGCTCACAACCTGGTTCAACTGCCGCATCGGGTCAGGATTCAACGTGTAAAGCTTGTGCCATTCATACAGCACCCGCTCGCCTACCACCGCATCTCCCTCATCTGTATGCGCAGCAAGCCAGGAATCCCCTTGGGTTTCCAGTAAAAAAAATGCTGGAAAATAAAAAGAAGGGAACTTCGAAAGCAGTACACCCGTAAAATAATAAATCTCCAGATGATCTGTAAGCACCACTGCATCCACGCCTTCTTCTACAAGCCGGGCCCGAAGCCGCTGCTGCCTCTGTTTACATCCTTCCATCGTAAGCATCCTGCAACCCCTTTCTCCTGACCGGAGACACGACCCGGACCAGATTTTGGTTGTCTAAACCTGAGAATATGTTGTATGATAACAGCACAAAAAACACCCCGTCAAGCCTTTTATGCCAAACCACCTGAGGAAGCCCGATATGAACAACCATCCAATGCGCAGCAAGATTTGTATCACCGCAGGGCAGGCAAACGCCGACATTCTTGGAACAGACAATCGAGCGCTCCAGGCCGCCGTTGATTACGTTGCCGCACTGGGGGGCGGCGAAGTCCACATTGCACCCGGCCAATACACCATGCACGACTCGCTCCATCTCAGAAGCGGCGTCACCATTCGCGGACATGCCGGAGAAACCATCCTCGTCAAAGCCGATGCCGCTGAAAGCCCCTTGAGCCTGGATGGCGACTTTGGTGAAGAACAGGTAACCCTGGCAGCACCGGCCGGATTCACACCGGGATGCGGCATCAGCGTAACAGATGAGGGCTCAGGCGGGTTCCATACCGTGGTGGGCACTCTACTCTGGCAAGAAGGCGACACGTTCGGAGTCAGCAAACCCATGGGTGGAGACTATCTTGTAAGCCGCAATGCCAGAGCCGCAACCACCTTCCCTGTCATCAGCGGCTATTACGTTGAAAACGCGTGCATCGAGAACCTGACCATCCACGGAAACCGAAATAACAATCCAATGCTCAACGGGTGCAGAGGTGCAGGCATATTCCTGTATCGAGGGCACGGCACACGCATTGTGGGCTGCACCGTAGAAAACTACAACGGAGACGGCATCAGTTTTCAGCAAAGCAACGGCGTTCATGTTGAGAACTGCACCGCTACCAACAACACCTGCCTGGGAATTCATCCCGGGAGCGGAAGCGGTTCGCCAACGGTGCGCAACTGCACCTCCACCGGCAACGGGCGTATTGGCCTGTACCTCTGCTGGCGCGTCAAGCACGGCATATTTGAAAACAACACCCTTCTACAAAATGGCGAAACCGGTATCTCCATTGGCCACAAAGACACAGACAACATCTTCCGTCAGAACCAGGTGACAGGCAACGGCAATGAAGGCATCCTGTTCAGGAACGAAACCGAACCAATGGCAGGCCACAGAAACCAATTTGAAGACAATAAAATTCTCAACAACGGCAGCAAAGAAGGCGGATACGGCGTTCGCATTCTGGGAGAAACCCACGACCTGACTTTTTTGAGAAACCGCATTGGGAACACGGAAGGGGGCCTCCAGAAAGCCGCCTTCTACATTGGAAAATACGCCGACGGGGTGCTACTTGAGGACAACGATCTTTCCGGCAACCTGGAACGCGAAGTCGAAGACCATCGAGGCGCTACAGTATGATCTGCAATAGATCAAATGCAGGTACATCCACCCTGAGGAATGTCCTCATTTTTTCCCTGTTCCTCCTCCCCGTCTCCACCCCTGCAGCCGAACAACCGGCATACGACAGCGCCCTGCAGAACGCACACCAGGCCAGGCTTGCGCTGCAACATGCCCACGCATTTCTCCGGTACTGGACCGCACACAAAGATAGCCGCACCGCCCTCATCGCCACAGGGCCAGGCCGGGATCGCTGGACAGTTCGCGGTACAGCCACCGAAATCTATCCGACAATGGTCTGCGCCGCATACCTGACAGATCTCCCTTTTTTTGATGGCCTGTTACGGGAGACCCTGCGTGACGAAACCCGCCTCACCACCCGCATCTCCGGCCTTCCCGACGATTACGACCTGAATACCGGCCGTTTCCTCCACACCGCCGTAGATACAGAACGCATTGTAGCGGCAGCCGCAGAGTATGCCGCCTCCGGACTCCTGCCCATCACCTCTTGTGTGGGGAACGACGTCTGGACAGATCGCCTCGAACAACTTGTACAGGCCATTTTTACCCTGGCTTCTGTACAGACCACCTTCAGCAACGGCCCTCTCCCTTCTGAATACGCAGAAACCAACGGAAACCTCCTGCGGGTTCTCCCCTGGCTTGCAACCCACACCGGCAATCCAACGTATCTGGAATGGGCCCGTCGCATCGCCGATGCGTACTGCCTGGGCGTGTTGCCCAGTAACGGCGGCTTGCCTGCACATCACTGGGATTTTTCAAATGACAGAGCTCGAAATCCAGCACTCATCCTCAACCACGCCGGCCGCGTGCTCATCGAGGGTCTTACATCTCTGTACGCCACCGAAGTGCGCCTGAACTCCGGCCGGGCAGACATCTATCGGCCCACCCTATCTTACATGTTTGACATCTTGCTCACACGCGCCCGGAACCCCGAAGGGTTCTTCTATGCCCGCATCGAACCGGACAGCCGCGGCGGTTATTCCATAGACCGAAAAGCCAGATCCTCCGAATGGTCTCACC
>JAQCGA010000137.1 GCA_027619145.1 bacterium
AGAGCCGTTTGAGTTGAAGGGTGCGGTGGTGTTTCTGGCGAGTGATGCGAGCAGTTATATGACGGGGCAGAATATGACGATTGATGGGGGATGGACGGCGTGGTGAAAGTAAAAAGTAAAAAAGTTAAAGGGAGTGCGAATTAGATTTATCGTTGGATAGAGGCATTCGCCGCCGGGAGGCGGCTCGTACCTGGAGGATTCCAGGATGTTTTTTGGGTTAAAATAAAAAGGTGAAATGGATTGGATCAGGTGGAAGGAGAGGTTGGATATGGGAAAGCGGCGTGAGCATTCTGTGCGGCGGTCGATGGAGGTGTATGAGCGGGCGCGGCGGTTGATTCCGGGGGTGACGCAGTTGATCAGTCGGAGGCCCACGCGGGCGGCGCTGGGGGTGAGTCCGATATATGCGGAACGGGCGAAGGGGTGCCGGGTCTGGGATGTGGATGGAAATGAGTATGTGGATTGGATGAGTGGTGTTGGGCCGATTATTTTAGGATATGCGGATGAGGTGGTGGATGAAGCGGTGAAGGCGCAGATTGATCGGGGTGGGATTTGCAGTATTGTACACGAAGCGGAGGTGGAGCTGGCCGAGGAACTGGTGCGGTTGATTCCATCGGCGGAGATGGTGCGGTATGCCAAGGGGGGCGGAGAGGCGTGTACGGTGGCAGTGCGGATTGCGCGGGGCGTAACAGGAAAGGATCGGGTGTTGTTTTGTGGGTATCATGGGTGGCACGACTGGTACCTGGCGGCGAATCTAAGTGGGGATCAACTGGAACGACATCTGTTGCCCGGTATTGAGCCGCTGGGGGTGCCTCGTGCACTGGCGGGTAGTGCGATTCCGTTTGCGTATGGTGACCTGGATATGCTGGAAGCGTTGTTGAAGAAGAATAAGGGTGAGGTGGCGTGTATTATTATGGAGCCGATGCGTACGGAGCTTCCGCCGGAGGGTTATCTGGAAGGGGTGCGGGAGCTGGCGACGCGGTATGGGGTGATTTTGATTTTCGACGAGGTATCGTGCGGGTTCCGTATTGCGCTGGGTGGGGTGCAGGAGTATACGGGGGTGACGCCGGATTTGTCGGTGTTTGCCAAGGCGATTTCCAATGGGTATCCGATGGCGGCTGTGGTGGGAAAACGGGAAGTGATGGAGCCGGGGGCACGGATGTTTATTTCGAGTGCGTACTGGGATGATCCGATTGGGGTGGTGGCGGCGTTGACGACGTTGCGGGAGTTGGAACGACGGAATGCCGTGGCACATTTTGAGCGGATTGGTACGGCGTTCAAGACGCGGATCAACCGGGTGGCGAAGGAAGTGGGGATTGATGCGGAGTGTGTCGGTATTGCGGCGCATCCGGGAATTCGGTTCCAGGTGGAGGACGAAGAGAGGGCCAAGAAGGTGACCACGTTGTTTATTCAGGAGAACGCAAAGCGCGGGTTAATTCTGTCCACGGGGTTCTTTTTTAATTGTGCGCACGACGATGCGGCACTGGATTATACGGAGGCTGCGGTACGGGAGAGTTTTTCGGTGATCAAAGAAGGGTTGGAGAAGGATCGGCTGGATGCGTTGCTGGAGTGCGATTTGCAGGAGGAGTTGTTCAGGCGGATGGTGGTGTAGGGGAAGAGAGGCATTGCAAATTGCAAATTGGTCATTGCAAATTGGTCCATCTCTTCCGTGGTAGGAAATTACAATGGTGTGGGGAGCAGGAGGAGTGGAGATGAGGGCGAACTTTGGGTTCGCCTTTTTTGTTTTAGTCAGAAGGAAGAGGCGCAGCGGAAGCCGATGTGCCAGTTGCGGGTACTGGGGGGTGCGGCCATTCGTGCGGCGCATTGGGCGCGGTGTGCACGGGTGAGCCAGGAGCCGCCGCGCAGGGTGCGCATGGGGGCTTCGGAGGGTGAGGGGGATGTGGCGTAGGGGTTGGCGCACCATTCGTAGGTGTTGCCGGCCATGTCGTGCAGGCCGTAGCCGTTGGGTTCGTACGTTGTGATGGGGGTGGTTCCGTCCAGGCGGATGTAGCGGTAGTTGGCTTTTTTGGGATCGGGATCATTGCCCCAGGGGAATTTGGTATCTGGAAGACCGCCCCGGGCGGCGGTTTCCCATTCGGTTTCGGTGGGGAGTCGTTTGCCGGACCAGATACAGTAGGCTTCGGCATCGTGAAAGGAAACGCCTACGACGGGATGTAGTTCGAAGCCTTCGGGCGGTTTTCCGTCTTCCCAGCGATTCCAGTTGCGGGTCTGATTGAATTTACAGGAGGGCGGTTGGTGTCCGGTAGCGCTGACGAAAGTGGCGTACTGTGTGTTGGTGACGGGGAAGCGATCCAGGTAGAAACCGTTTGGTGAGAGGGCTCCGGAGGCGAAGGGGTATTTGCCGGGAGGAATCCAGAAGGCGATGCCGTTGTCGATTTCGTTTTGTACGGCTGTGGGGCAATGGGGAGGGATTTTGAGGTTCAGAGTACGGAGTCTTGCCGCATGCGCTTCGGCGGGTTCAGTCAGATGGATGGGGCAGGACATGGGAGGCAGTGTGAGACCTTTTTGGATTCGGAGGTATGGGTGAAAGTACGGTTGAGGCGCGATCTGGAGAACTGATTCGCGGAAGATAAGAATACGATGTTCTGTGGAGAATGTCCAGTGCGGGTTGAGGTTTTTTCGAGGATAGAAGCAGCCTTGAGAAGGTGTTGTTTATGAGAGGGAATCCAGGAGGTTCTGTGCGGTTTGCAGGATGGCATGGCGTTTTTCGTCGTTTCGGTTTATTGTGTCGATGACTTCTTGGAGAGCTGGCCGGGCGGGTTCCCCGAGGAGGCGGACGGTTTCGATGTGGTCGGTATAGTTTTCTGTGCGGTCCAGGCGAATGAAAATACCGGCCAGGTATGAGAGCAGGGAATCGCTGTCCGGGTTGTTTTTGCGAAGGGCGTGATACCGGTCCAGGCAGGCGCGAAGGCGGTGTGGATCGGAACTGAGGCGATAGGGTCGGTCCGGAATGCGGTTGAACAGGGTGTCCGCTTGTTCGCGGATGTTGTCACCGAGGGAAAGTTTCTGATCTCCAGTGAGGGCCTGAACCTGGTTGAGAATCGTGGTGTGATAGGCCGGGTGGCGGTCCAGTTTTTTGAGGATGTTCAGGATCAGGCTGTGTTTCAATTCGGGATTCTCAGAACCCAGTAGTTGTCCGGCCATGTCCGTGAGGTACCGGAGGTCTTTGGACCTGCGGGCCTGGTCTTGCAGCATGGGTTTGTCTTCATGGCTTTTGAGAGCTGCGGTGTCGATGATTCTGTAAAGCAGGGTTTTGAGATACGGTCGGTTGGAACGCTGTTCTCTTGCAGGCAGCGTGCTGAATTTCTGGAAGAGGGCGTGAAGATTACGTCGGGTCTGGTAGCCGAGCAGATCACGGAATTCGTTGCAGATGCTGCCCAGGAGACCTTCCGGAGGAGAGGTGGAAAGAGCCTGGATTTTTTCCTTGAAGACGGCGAGGGTGTCATATCCGTCGTGGTAGTCCAGTGTAATGACATGGTGGTCTGTAGCGGATTCGTTGCTGATGATGTCGATAAATCTCAGAATGCCGGATTCGCCCTTGTTGATGAGCATGTCCAGCAGTTGATCCGTGCGGGTCTGGCGTAAAATGTTGAAGCGGGCGGCGTCGGTGAGGTCGTGGAGAATGTCTTCCGTGGTCTGAGGCTCTACGGGGAGGCTGCGGATTTCGGCGGCGCGAAAAGCAGCTGGGTGAACAATGTCCCGGTCCAGATCGAAGACGGTGGGGTAATCGAAGGCTTTTGTGATTTCGTCCAGTTTGAGGTTGGCCCAGATGCGTTCCTGGTGTTCATCGAAGATGCGGTCGGCCAGAAGGTAGGGGTCCTCGTTCAGGATGCTCCGACCGAGTCCGTACATGTCGTTGCAGTAATGCCGGTAGAACGCATTAAATTCACTGTCTTCGGTCTTGTCGGATTCGGTGAGGTGCTTGTTGAGGTAGCGGAGCGCGTTTTTGACAATGGTGGGGCTGCCCAGGGTGGCGTGGGTGCGCAGGCGCATTCGGGCGTGGCGGATGAATTCCAGGAGGAGCATGTAGTTTAGCAGGGGCCAGGTTTCGCGGATGAGAACCTCGGCTACGGCCCAGGAGTCATAGCCTTTGTCGATGGCTTCGCGCAGCACACCCTCGGGCATGTAAATGGTTTTCCGGGTGTAGCCGATGTGGAAGGACTGGTGGGCGCGCACATCGTGGAAGACGAGAAGATCTTTGCCGGTGACCAGGGTGGCGCTGATGTTGTTTTCGAGGAGGGCATCGAGGAGGCGTTCGGGCAGTTTGCGCAACCCCTGGTAAAAGAATTTGACCAGGTCGTGGCCGGCGTGAAAACGCGTCAGTTTTTCATCTTCCATCAAAAGGCCATTACGCAGGCGATTTTGCTGGCCGAAGATGACGGTTTTGTCGGCTGTGCGCAGAACGGCGTTGACTTCTGCGTGGGGAATACCTCCTTCGCGCATGCCGCTGTTGGGGCGGCTGTCGTTGGAAGGGGTTGCTTCGGTTTTAGAGGTTTTTGTTGGCATGGTGGATACGGGAAGAGCCGCATCCGGACAGATGCGGCTCCATTTCTATGTGGTTTGTTGGAAACCCGATGTTCGTCGATGTTCGTCGATGTTCGTCGATGTTCGCCGATGTTCGTCGATGTTCCCCGCCAGGAGGCGGCTCCTACGGGGGCGTTTTTGCATGGTTCTCCGGGTGAACCATGTTTATTCTTGTGCGTCGATTTCGGTGATGCGGATGCCGAAGTTTTCGCCGATGGTGACGACTTCGCCCTTTCCGAAAGGCACGCCGTTGACGCGTACTTCCGCGGGGTCCCCGGAGACTTTGTCCAGTTCGATGAGGGAGCCTTCGGTCCAGCTCAGGATTCGTTCGATGGGCAGGCGCACCCGGCCGAGTTCGACGGAGACGTCCATGTTCACTTCGTTTACGCGGCTGGACGTTTCCGGTTGGGAAGCGGATTTGGCGGTGGTTTTTTTTGCGGACATGATAGGTTCCTTACTTTGCGGGCGAACACAGGATTCGCCTCTGCACGACCGTGAATTGGGTGGCGATATCCGGAGGACGTGAGGAAATCAAATAAACGTGTCTTCGGTATCCCCGCGCACGATGGTGACCTTTCCGGCTTCTTCGAGCTGGCGTATGGTCTGCACGATGCGCAATTGTACTTCTTCCACATCGCTCATCCGGATCGGCCCCGAGTATTTCATTTCCTCTTCGACTTTTTTCTTTGTTTCTTCGCCGAGATTGGAGAGGAACCGTTCTTTCAATTTTTCGTCGGCCCCTTTCAGTGCGACCGCCAGATCTTTGCCGTCCACTTCCCGAAGGATGATCTGGATTTCCCGGTCGGTGAGTTTTGCAATATCGTCGAAAACGAACATCTGGTTGCGCACTTCCTCGGCCAGCTCCGGGTCCGTTATGTCCAGCGATACCAGGATGGCTTTTTCGGTGCTCCTGCCCGTGTGGTTGAGGATTTCGGCGATGGCCTTGGGACCGCCGATTTCGGTGATCTGCCTGGCCAGGAGGGCCTGCAGGTCCCGGGCCAGAGATTCTTCAAGCCGGCTTAAGGCCTGCGGGGAGATGTTTTCCAGGGTGGCGATGCGGAGGGAAACGTCCGCCTGAATTTCTTTGGGCAGGCCGTTGAGTACGCCTGCGGCCTGGGCGGCGTCCAGCTGGGAGACGATAACCGCGATGGTCTGCGGATGCTCTTTGGAGATGAAGGGGACAATTTGGGCGGGGTCCACGCTTCGCAGCAGGTAAAAACCGCTTTCCGAAGCGCCGGGGATATGGTCCAGCAGGGTGCGGGCTTTGCGGGGACCCAGCGCGGTTTGGAGGATGTTCCGCACGATATCCACGCCGCCCCGGGCGATGTACTTTCCTTTGATCAGGATTTGTTTGATTTCGTCCAGGGCGACTTCCTGCTGTTCCGGTGAGACGATATCAATTTCTGCAATTGCCCGGGCGATGATTTTGATTTCGTCATCGGAGAGGTGTTTCAAAATGCCTGTGGTGAGATCCGGGCCGAGGGTGATCAGGGCAATTGCAACCTGCCGGGTGGCTGCGGCACTGTTTTCGGTTTCGTTTTCCCGGAGCAGGAGGGTTCGGACGGCTTTTGAGATTTCTTCAGGCCAAATTGCGGCGATTTCTTCCAGGGATTGGTCTGGAGAAATCGGCTCTTTTCTTACAGGGGGGGAGAAGATGACAGGCTCGGTTTGCTTTTCTTCGGGTGTTCGGGCGGCGGGAGGTTCGATCTGTTGCACGTTTTCTGTTTCCAGCCGGATCTTCAAGGGTGGAAGTGCGGGTTTGGGTTGTAACAAAGGAAGCTGGAGCGGCACAGGTTCCACGTGCGCAGTTACCGGCGGCGTACGGCGAGACCAGATCGTTTTTCCATCGGTCGGTGTTCCGGTTTCTGTGGGCATGTTTATTTCTCCTGAGGTTCCGTCCGGAAAGTACGCAGGCGAAGGCCAAGGCCTGAGCGGGTTCGGTTCTGTCGCCGGTTTGTTTATCGATTTTCCGGCCGAATGAGGTCGGAAATACGAACCGCGAGATTGTTTTTCACCACAACGGTTTCTCCCCGTCCGAACAGGGTTCCGTTGACGAAAATGTCCAGCGGCATTCCGGCCAGGCGTTCTGTTTCGACGATCGAACCGGGTTCGATATTCAGAATTTCTTGTAGGGGCAGGCGCGTGCGGCCCAGTTCCACGGTGACTTCCATCGTGGCTTTTTCCAGGCGTTTCAAGCGGGTGTCCACGTTCCGGGGCCAGTTCGGGTCCGGAGCAGGTTCTTCTTGCTGTGTGGGTTTTTTTGTTGTTTCAGACATTTCGGTATGCCTCCTCTTGCGGAATAGAGCGGAGAATTTCCACGGCATTTCGTGCCCGGGAGCTCGTGCCCGGTTTGCCCAGGAAGAGTGGCTGATCTTCTACAAACACGATGCCCGGATCCTCAATGCGGGTTTCCAGCACAAGGGTATCGCCGGGCCGGAGGTCTGCAATCTCTTCCGGCGAAACTTCGCCTTTGCCCCAGAGGACGCGAATTTCCGTGTCTATGTTTTTTAACCCTTCCAGCCGATGCTGACGTTTTTCTTTTTTCTTACCTCGTTCCTGGCTTGCCCAGGTCTGGACATTCAGGTAAGACATAATCGGTTCCAGGGTGAAGTACGGATAACAGAGGTTCACGAGCCCGCTGGCGTGTTGCATATTGACTTCAAATGCGATGAGAACGACCGTGTCCGAGGGTGCGGCAACCTGCATGAATTCCGGGTTGGTTTCCAGTTCGCAGTCCGAGACCTGGATTTTGAGCAGCGCTTCCCAGATGGCTTCCAGGTCCGCCAGGGCGCGAGTGACCACGCGCCCCATCACACTGCGTTCGATAGAGGTGGGGATGCGCGCTTCGTTCGGGGGTTTGGAGGCGCCGCCGAATTCCCGGTTGATAAAAGAATAGACGATGGGGAGGGAGAAGTCCAGGACGGCCGGGCCACCGAGCGGTTCGATGCTGAACGTATAGGAACAGGAGGGGTTGGACAGGGACATGATGAATTCGGCATACGTGGTCTGGTCCACGAAGGCGATGTCCACGTCCACGACGGACCGTTGCAGGCTGGAGAAGGAAGAGGCCATCAGCCGGGCGAAGTTGGAATGCAGGTTCTCCAGGGTGCGCATCTGGTCTTTGGTGACGCGGGTGGGGTGTTTGAAGTCGTGGGTTCGCACGGTTCGATCTATGCTCTTCCCTGGTCCCTTTTCGTTGGGTTCCCCTCCGGTTGCTGTGAGCAGGGCGTCGATTTTATCCTGCGACATTTTGTTGGGCATGTGGGCCTCCTTGAAAATTCGCCGTTGGGAAGTCTGTTCGCCGTCGGGAGGTCTGTTCGCCGCCGGGAGGTCTGTTCGCCGCCGGGAGGCGGCTCCTACGGGGGATCGTGGCAAACAAATTGTTGTTGTAAATTCGTTTACCTTCCCGACTCAACTCGGGAGGGGGTTTCGCTCCATACGCGCAACTGGTGATAGCGGCGGGTGCGATCGGTGTCGTTTTCCTGGTTTCCGGCTGGCTGGGTTTCCAGGTCTTGCCGGAGGCTGTCCACGGTGCGTCGGAGGTCGCGGACTTCACCGGCGAGGCCTCGGACGATGAGGGCCAGGTCTTCCAGTGTGGTGTCCGGTGCTTTCTGGTGGAGTTCGGCTTCGATGTCTTTCCAGAGGTCATCCGGGGCAGGTTCTGACCGGAGGTTTCCGGCGGCTTCCCAGGAAGCCAGCTGGGTTTCGTATTCTTCCCGGCAGCGGTCGCAGGTGTCCAGGTGCGCTTCTACTTCCAGGCGCAGGTCGTTGGGCAGCTCGTCGTCTATGTATGCGGAGATGTTTTTTTCGCAGGCGAAGCAGTTCATTGATGAAATCCTTGAGAGAAAGTCAGGGGTCAGGGGTCAGGAATCTAAATATGGTTTGAGGGCGTCGCGGACGCGTTTGCGGGCGCGGTGGACGCGCATTTTGACGGCGTCTTCGGAGCAGTTGGCAATTTCACTGATTTCGCGGTAGCGCAGGCCTTCTATGGTGCCAAGGACGAAGAAGAGTCTGAGGGTTTCGGGCAGGGCGGCAATGGCGGCCTGTACCCGGTCGTTGAGTTCTTTGCGGACGAGCGTCTGCCCGTGGGAAGGACTCGCGAGCTACCTGAACGT
>JAQCGA010000138.1 GCA_027619145.1 bacterium
CCATGGAGGCGTTGAAGAAACGCAAACACAAAGTACGTGGCTGATACCTGGACATTTCTTTGCTGGACAAGTACTGGGGTCCCGAGCGGATGTATCACCATACGAGTTCGAGTACGATGAATTACGCATTGCTGGAAGCGTTGGAGTTAATTGAAGAGGAAGGGTTGCCGAATCGATTTGCACGGCACCAGAAAAACCACAGGGCGCTTGTTGCTGGCATCGAGGCGATGGGGCTGGGTATGCTGGTTGCACCGGAGCACCGGTTGCCCACGTTGAATACGGTAAAGATTCCGGACGGGGTGGATGATGCGAAGGTGAGAGGGTACCTGCTGGAAACGTTTAATCTGGAAATTGGCGGTGGTCTGGGGGCGTTAAAAGGGAAAGTGTGGCGCGTGGGGCTGATGGGATACAGTTCGTCCGCAGAAAACGTGTTGTTTTTCTTGTCTGCGCTGAATCGGGCGCTTGCACAGCAAGGGTGTGCAACGGATGTGGGCGCTGGCCTTGAGGCCGCTATGGGTGTGCTGAATGTCTGAAATGGCCTACCCGGAAGTTCATCTCAAGCTGGGGCGCGAAAAGCAGATTTTCGAAGGGCACCCCTGGGTATTTGCGGGGGCGGTGGCGCGCCGGCCGGAGTCGGCTGAGCCGGGGGGGATTGTGGATGTGATTGACGCACGCGGTCGTTTTGTGGCGCGCGGATATTACAACCCGAAGTCCTCCATCCCGGTCCGCTTACTCACGCGCGATGCAGAGCAGCGGATCGATCGTACATTTCTGATTCGGCGAATCCAGGAAGCGTACGATCTGCGGCGAAACTGGCTGGATTTGCGCAATACCAATGCCTACCGGGTGGTGCACGGCGAGAACGATTTTTTGCCAGGTTTGATTGTGGATCGGTACGCAGATTTCCTGGTGGTGCAATTTCATACTCTGGGGATGGACCGGTTGCGCGATTTGATTCTGGAAGCGTTACAGGAGGTCATGACCGCTTCGGGGATATTTGAGCGCAGCGATGTGGGTACACGCCGTCCAGAGGGGCTTGAGACGCAGCCTGTCGGTTTGCTGGCTGGACAGGAACCACCGGAGTGGTTAGAAATTACGGAGTACAGAACGCGATTCTGGGTCGATTTGCGGGGCGGGCAAAAGACGGGATTCTTCCTGGATCAGCGGGAAAATCGTTTGGCGGCGCAAGGGTTCGCAAAAGGCCGAAGCGTACTCAATCTGTTCAGCTATTCGGGTGGGTTTTCCGTATACGCTGCCCGTGGTAAAGCCCAACGTGTGGTAAGTGTGGATGTGTCCGAACCTGCGGTAGAACTGGCTCGGCGAAACCTGGAGCTGAACCGGCTGAATCCGGAAGATCATCCCTGTATTGCGGCCAATGTGTTCGACTATTTGAAAGAGTGTCGGACAGAAGAGATAAAGTACGATATGGTCATTGTAGATCCGCCGGCATTTGTGAAAAACCAGGAGGCGTTGGGGCGGGCAATGAAGGCGTATATCAGCTTGAATCGCCGGGCGATTGAGTTGCTGAATCCGGGCGGCGTATTGGTGAGCGCATCGTGTTCTACGCAGGTGGATTACGAAACGTTTTTCACCATCTTGAAGCACGCGGCAACGGCTGCAAAACGGGAAGTGCAAATTGTGAAGAGCCACCTCCAGGCGGTGGATCATCCGACTTCTACGGCGTTTCCCGAAGGCCGGTATCTGAAGTGCCTGTTTGGCGTTGTGAGGTGAGTTAACGCAAGAGGTATTGCCAGTAAGAATAGAAGGAGAGACCGAAGCCCAGGGCGGTGACGGCCAGCAAGGCCAGGGTGAGGAGGATCAGGGCGCGACTTTCACCTCGTCCTGCGCCGGACACGAGGAGGCGAGAGGAGATCCAGCCGCCAATGAAACCACCTCCGTGGGCGAAGTTGTTCACGCCGCTCATGAAAAAGCCGAAGACGAAGAGGAGGATGGCCCATTGCCAGATCTGGCGCGTCATCATTGTCCCTGCGCTGCCTCCGCGTTGTCGGCCGTACACGATGAGGGCGGCCAGCAGGCCAAAGATAGAGCCGGATGCTCCAACCGTGGGAGCGCCTGAGAGTGCGTTGGAAAGGACGAATCCCAACACGCCCCCTACTGTGAAAATGATGAAGTATCGCACAGGGCCGTAGAGGTCGCCCACTTCGGGACCGAGCTGGCGAATCCAGAGGACGTTGAAGAGGATGTGCAGCAGGCCCCCGTGCAGGTAGATGGCGGTGAAGATGGTCCACCACTGGCCCTGGAGAGAGGCATACCCTCCGGTCATACCCAGGGCGTAAAGTGCTGGACCGCTGGGGCTGAGCATGCCAAATAATCCACCGCTGACGTTCAAGGCTTCGCCAAGGTCCAGAAGCAAGCTGAGCACAAACAGGGCGATGCAGGTGGTGGGGATGAGGGTGAGGATATCGATTTTACGACCGAAGGCTCGAGAGAGCGCGGGACCCAGTCCCCACAGTCCTGGGCGATAGGCGCCACAATGCGGGCAGGTTTTTTTCATCGGTGCTGATGAGGCTGCGGCAGTTGGGGCAGATCATTGAAGAAGGAGGCATGGGGTTTCTTTCCAGGAGATTGCGAAGTTGTGAGAGAAACAGGCAATGATCTATTGGGTCTGATAGAAACAGGATGGATTGAATGTACCGAAGTTTGAAATGATGTCAACCGTAAAACCTGTTCACATGGTGTTGAAGGTTCGCGTGATGAGGCTTGCAAGTTGCCGGTCCGGTACCTATATTGGGCCGGGTTTTTTTGTACATATATCGCTCTGAATATTTGTGAAAGGGGTGGAGAGATGGATCGGAAATTTCTGGAGAAACGGATCAAGCATATTACAGATGAGGATTTGTTCAGTGCATTGAAGTTGGGCCTGCCGGGACTGAAACAGGTCCGCAAGGCCGTGCTTGAGGGAGATTACGATACTGCCCTGAGTGCCTGGCACGCGTATATGAAAAAGCGTTTGGCCCGGAACTCTGCTGTGGGAGAGGCGAATCGACGCGAGGATCAGAACCGGGTGAATGTGATTGAAGAAGCCGATCTGGTGGTGGCGCGGGATATTAAGTGCTGGGGGGGAATCCGGATTCAGTACGATGGCGAGATTGATTTTTCTCGGAATTTGGGCGGTTCGTCGAATTATGGGTTTCATTATTTCGGATGGATGTCACCTCTGGCGGCGGCGTACCGGTTGACGGGTGAGGAAAAGTATGCGCAGGCTTTTGTCGAAATTTTCATGCAATGGTACCGCCAGCGAGATCTGGTGGTGAGCGACCTCAACCGTCTTGACGTGATCTGGTATGAACTGGGAACGAATCGGGCGCGTGTTTTCAGGGACCACTATTTTGCTACCATTCGGTCTGAAGCGGCACACAATTCTGAATTTCAGCGGATGTTTATGAAGACGATGCTGGGACACGCACGCTGGCTGTATCAGCATGAGACGGCGTACCAGCCCGGAAACTGGCAGGTGTTCGGTACACAGACGTTGACGGGGCTGGGAATTTCTTTTCCGGAGTTTCGGAAAGCCGGAATGTGGACCCGGCGTGGGTTGAAGTGGATTCTCGAACATACGCGACGAGATGTGTACGAAGACGGGTGCCATAAAGAACGAGCGCCGCATTACCACCTGGGTGTTATACATAGTTTCTGGGATGTGTACAGAACCCTGATCGGTGTGCCGGATGTGAAGCGGCAGCGCGATGCGATTGCTCGGACAATGGAGCAGATGACGTTATGGACCCTGGGAATGCAGACGCCCAGTGGGCACAGCCCGACGGTGGGGGATTCGGAATATGACATTCCACAGGGAGATTATCTCCGGATGGGGCTGATTCGCCGGAACCCGGGTCTGGTCTGGGCATCGGGTGCCTCCAGAGCAAAAGTTCGGGAGGCGGCCGAGAACCTGGGTGTCAAAAAGCCCGTAGTGGGGCGAAAGCCCAAAGAAGCAACGGTGCATCACCTGTCTTCTGGGTTTGCCATTGTGAGGAGCGGATGGGGAGAGAAAGATTTTTATTTTAATGTAAACTACGGGCCGTACGGGGGTGGGCACAGTCACAGTGAGGCGCTGGCGTTTCAGATGTGGGCCGGAGGAAGGCCCTTAGCGGTGGACTGCGGGCGAGGGGTTTCGTACGACGACCCGCTGCACCAGACCTGGTACAAGACGGTATATGCGCACAATACGGTGGCGGTGGATGGGGAGGGGCCATCTATCAAGGGCAGGAAGGGGCGGGTGCTGTTCTGGGAGAAGACGAGAGATGTGGATTTTATGGGTCTGAGCCACCGTGGCTACGAAGAAATGGGTGTGCGCCACACGCGATGTCTGTTGTTGAATCGAAAGTACGGGTACGCCGTGGTGCTGGATTTCTTGACCGCTGGCGAAGATCATACGTACGAATGGATTCTGAATACACCGCGAAAAGTCAAGGTGAAGAAAGGGTTGGCACAGGGGGATGGGTTCAGTGTGATGGAAGCACAGCAAGGGCCGCGGTCGAAGATTGGCAAATCCACAGTGAAGATGGCATTGCCACTGGAAGGAAAAACGACGTGGGGAATGGAGCGGGAGGATGGGACGAATTTGAGGATAGAAAAAAAAGGAAGCTCAATGGAATACGCTGTTCTGATTGCTCCTTTCGACAAAGAATTACAGTTCGGCGTTGAGGCGGCTGGGGCTCGCTCTCGTTATCTCAAGGACATTCTTGGTGAGGGGCCTGGCTTTCGGCACGCGTACCGGGTGGATTGTAAAACCGGCGAAATAACGTTAGGGAAATGACAAAAAAACGGGGCGTCCTGGCTAATTCTAATGGCCGGGACGCCCCGTTTCGAGCATAAAGATCAGGATTTGAGGGCTTGCTGGACTTCTTTCCAGTTTTCGAGAATCAAAGAGAGGCCCTGCAGGATTTTCTCCTGGGCTTCTTCAGATGTGTGGCCCATCGCCGCAATGCGGAAGGCTCCGTCCTTTGTGGAGCCGTATCCGGGAGCGAGTTGTACGTTGAGCAGGGTTCGGGCGGCGGCTACGAAGTCCGGCCCGGAGACGCCTTTGGGCAGGTGGATCGCACTGACGGTAGGACTTTCGAAGCCGGGTTCTGCCAGGAGAGAGAGGCCGTGTTTTTCGGCCCATGTTCGGTGCAAACGGGTCAGGTTCTGGTGGCGTTCAAATCGCCGGTCGCCTTCGGCCTTCATTTCTTCCAGACGGGCAGCCAGGCAGTGGAGTGTGAGATCGGGCACGGTCATCGGGGTTTGCGACCCTTGAGCGCGGGAGGCCCATTCGACCAGGTCCAGGACGTAGCCCCGGTTTGGGACGGTTTCTGCGAGTTTGATGGCCCGGTCCGAGACGATCATAATGGAGCCAATGGCCGGAATAGAAAAGTCTTTTTGCAGGCTCCAGAGATAGTAATCTGGACGGAGTTTGTTGATGCGCGTGTTCACGGCACCGGCGATGCTTACACCGTCAACTGCGATGAGCGTTTCAGGGTTCTGTTCCTGTGCGCTGGCGGCGAGGGATTCGACCGGGAGCATCACGCCGGTTGAGGTTTCGTTGTGGGTGAGGAGGACGATGCCGTAGTTTTTCTTGAGCGCCTCTCGCCAGTCTTCCGGGGAAATTCCCTGACCCCAGTCACATTTTAAGATGTCAATTTCGCGGCCGTGCTGCTGGAACACATTGGCCCATTTGGATGAAAATGCCCCCAGGTCCATGCCCAGGGCCCGGCAGTCTGACGGGGTATTGACAACTGTCATTTCCCAGTTGTAGCTCCCCGTGTGACCAAAAATGAGCGGGGTGAATCCTTCCGGGATGTGGAAGAGTTCGCGCAGCAGGTCCACCACCTTTGCGTAGGCAGTTTTGAATTCGGATGAGCGGTGAGAGTAGGTGGCACGGTAGGATTTCAGGGCTTCTTCTACGGCAGGTGTCAGGGCGTGCGGGCCAGGTGCCCAAAGGGTTCGTTCGGGCAGGTGCAGGTCAGAAAATTGCTGTTTGAGTTCGGTGTTCATAACAGAAGCCCTTTTGAGAAATGGGTAAACCAGAAAGCCCGTTAAACTGACGTTTAACGGGCTTCGTTGTGCAGTATAGTGGAGCGGGAAACGGGGCTCGAACCCGCGACCTCAACCTTGGCAAGGTTGCGCTCTACCAGCTGAGCTATTCCCGCTCACGGTCAAATTTTGTACTGGCAGGTGACAAATTTATATAAAGGCAGGGGCTTTGTCAAGGCAAATTTCCCTCCGGCCATCTACCTGATTTGCCAGTAGTTAGGCGGGTCCTGCCTGAGCAGATTCGTCTTCCGGGTCTGCGTTCACAATGGGCCAGACCATGTTTTTTTGGATCTTGGCTTTGTAGGAAGCCCGGTCTGCTGCTTCAATGAGTTGGTCTTCACTGGTCATCGCGCGGGTCATCGTGCCTACCCCAATACTGATGGTAACTGTTGCACGCAGGCCCGCAGTGCGCTGGGCTTCCAGAATTTCGGCGTGAATGCGCTGGGCAAGGCTCATTGCGGTTTCTCCACCTGTATGGGGGAGGAGGACCATGAATTCGTCGCCGCCGAACCGGGCCGGGAAATCTACCTCGCGGATCTGTGCGCGGATGTAGCGGCCAATAAATGCCAAAACGCGGTCGCCTTCGAGGTGGCCGTACGTGTCGTTGAAATTCTTGAACGCGTCGGTTTCGATGAACAGAATGGACAGGGGCAGGCTGTAACGCCGGGCGCGTCGAAATTCCTCTTGAAGCCGGGTTTCCAGAATATTTTTGGAGTAGAGGCCCGTGAGGTTGTCGTAAATGGCCGCGTTGATCAGGTCCCGCAGGGCGGTTTTTTTGAGCAGACAGAAATCGTCGATGGAAGTGTGCCATTCCGTTTTTTGGGCAAACAGGTCCAGGAGCGCCACTGCAAGATGTACTTCGCGACCCAGGCGAGATTGTAGCTCCTGGTGATGGGCCTCAAGGTTTTCCCGCAGGTTTGCAATTTCGATGCCTGTCAGGCTGGCCGGGAGGCCCAGAATGCCGTCCTCGCCGGAAGGAACTCCCGGTTCGTCGGGCCGGTTCAGGATTTGATCGACAAGGGCAAGCAGGTCGGTTTGCACGGCGGTTTTCATTTCTCCTGGGAGTGAAAGCTGTGGCGCAATTTTTGGAAAATAGCCAGTATATGCAAAAAAGTCAATGGTTTTTGATGCTGGGTGTGTAGGCAGAGAAGCCGGAGGGATGCACTCCCATGATTGCATTGACAAACCCGATTTCGGGCGTCATATTGGAGCATTAGGTGGCACGAAATGAGGGGATCTCGGTTTGGGTTCAGCTTTTTTATTGATGGAGGAGGCGGGTCGCCGTGGTGCAAGAAGAAAGTTCCTGTACGCTTGCAATTGATATTGGAGGCACCTTCACTGATCTGGTCTTGTTGGATTCGGGTACCGGACGGATGACGGTAGCCAAGGTACTTACGAGTTACCCGGACCCTTCCCAGGCGGTGCTGGAAGGGGTACGAGATTTACTCCAAGCCGCAGAGACTTCTCCGGCGTCTGTTGTGCGCACGATTCATGGGACCACCCTGGTAACCAATGCGTTGATTGAGCGCAAAGGAGTGCGCACAGGGCTGATTACAACCCGTGGGTTTCGGGACGCGCTGGAAATCGGGCGGGAAGGTCGATACGATATTTACGATCTATTGCTGAAACTTCCCTCGCCGTTGGTGGAACGCAGGCTCCGTCTGGAAGTTCTGGAGCGGACAAACGTGCGTGGCGAAGTTCTTGTTGATCTGGATGAAAAAGAGGTTTACCAGGTTTGTCGTGTGCTTCGGGATGAAGGTGTGGAAGCCGTTGCCATTTGTTTTTTGCACGCGTACGTGAACCCGGCGCACGAAATGAGGGCAGCAGAAGTAGTACGTGAGGTTATGCCTCATGTCGCGGTATCGGTGTCGCATGAGGTAGCGCCCGAACTGAGAGAGTATGAACGGACGTCTACGACTGTGGCCAACGCATATGTACAGCCGTTGGCAAGCAAGTACCTGCAACGGCTTGCTGGCGAGTTGAAAGCCTGCGGCGTGGAAGCACCGCTTCATATTATGCTGTCGAATGGAGGCACATGTTCGGTGGATACAGCCGCAGCTTTCCCGGTGCGGTTGGTGGAGTCTGGGCCCTGTGGCGGGGCGCTGGCCGCGCTGTACTGGGCACAGCGCCATGGGCGTGAGGAGGTGCTGGCGTTTGACATGGGGGGGACTACCGCCAAAGCAATTTTGAGCAAACAGGGCGGCTTTCCGGTTACAACAGAATCTGAAGTGGCGCGTGTGTATCGGTTCAAACGTGGGAGCGGGTTGCCCCTGATGGTGCCTGTTCTGGATATGATCGAGATTGGTGCCGGAGGCGGCAGTGTGGCGCACCTGAACGAGCTGGGTTTGCCCGCGGTTGGGCCTGAAAGTTCGGGGTCCACACCGGGGCCGGCGTGTTATGGGCGGGGAGGGAAAGAACCTACGGTAACAGATGCAGATCTGGTATTGGGGCTTTTGAATCCGGGTTATTTTCTGGGTGGGCAAATGACTCTGGATCTGGCTGGAGCCGAGTTGGCTATTGCGGGTCTGGCAGAAAAGCTCGGAATGGATGTGCCGAGGATGGCCCGAGGGATCCACCAGATGGTAAACGAGAACATGGCCAATGCGGCT
>JAQCGA010000139.1 GCA_027619145.1 bacterium
GTTGGCCGATATCCTGGTGCGGGGGCTGGGGTACCGGGGTGTGGACCTGGCCGGATTGTCCAACCTGGAGGATGGGCTGGCCATCCTGGAGATGGTGCGAGAAATGGAAGGACAGGACTGGCGTGAAAGTTACGCAGAGTACCTGGATGCAGACGGAGAACGGGATATGGTGCTGGCACCCAAAGGGGGCTTTTACCTGTTCCCGGAAGGGAAGGATGGCTTGCTGTCAGATGGCCCATTCCAGAAGGGGGATCGGAGCACGTATGCAGCTTCCAGCCGTACGATGGCCTGGTTGCACCGCACGTTTTTTGAACCAGACGGCGTAGGATATGACCTGGTTGCGTGGGCTGCAAATGGTTCGAAGAAAAAAGAGAAGGCGGTGGCCTACCTGGAGCAGGCGATTAAGGGGCCAATGCTGGGTTGTGAGATGTGTGGAGATTGCAGGATTGCCGATTTGCAGTATTTGTGCCCGGAGCCGGACCACGGTTGCGCCAAGCGACAGCTGAACGGACCCTGTGGCGGTACGGACGAGAATGGGATGTGCGAGGTACACCCCGAACGGCTCTGTTACTGGGGCGAGGTGATCCAGCGTGCGTTACGTGCCGGGCAGATGGAAGACCTGTATCGATTTCAGATCCCGAAAGATGCAAGCCTGTTGCGAACGTCGTCCTGGCGTAACGAGGTATTAGGGTTATGCCAGGAGCCTCTGGACCTGGGGTGCCCGGAGGGTGCACTTCCGCCTGTATAAGGAGGATGCTCAAATGCCCGAAATTGGCTTCGACCCGGAACCATACCGGGAACGGATGGCTGTTTCAGCGCAGCGGCTGATGAAGGCGAAGTCGCTGGAGGAGCCGGATTGTGTGCCGGTAACCATCAGCACGGCCGGCAGTTTTTACTGTCACATGTTCGGGTATAATATTCGGGAGTATTACGTGGATCTGGAGATGCAACTGGAAGTACAGCTGCGCGGCCTGCGGTGGGCGTTTGAGGAACTGGGAGATGACCGGACGAGTTGCGGGATCAATGTGGATCTGGGGCCGGTGGCCGAAGGGATTTTTTTTGAGTTGCCCATTGAACGGCCGGACGGCACATCCCCGTGGGTCCCGCACGCTTTTTCAGGGCCGGAAGCAATAGAAAGCCTGGAGATTCCCGACCCAGAGGACCATCCCGGAGTACAGCGGGTGTACCGGCTATACGAGGAACAAAAAGCCCGAGTTAAGAAAATGGGGTTGAACCTGTCGGTGGGCGGGGGCCTTCAGATCCATCCGCCACTTTCCGCTGCGTGTGCGATTATGCCGCTGGAAGCCGTATATGTAGCGATGCAGGAGGAGCCGGAGTTGATTCGGAAGGTCTTTGATAAATTGCTGACGGCCTGGTTCAAATTGCAAGAGTACCGCGACAAATATTTTGGCCGGGAGACGCGGAACATTGGGCTGGCCGATGATAATTCTGCGTTCGTTTCAGATCCGATGTACCGGGATCTGGTGATGCCGTACAATATGCAGATTTACGAGCGCTACGGGAAAGAAGGGCGGTATTTGCACGCGGATGGACCCAACGATCATCACTTTCGCACCTATGCGCAACTCATGAAGTTAACATCGATGGATATGGGTGGGTTCAGCAATATTGCCAATGCAAAACGCGAACTGGGCGGGCAAATGTTTTTTTCGGGCGGTTTGAACTGTAAAGATGTGTACGGAGATTTTGAATGTGCCCGGCCCGTAGTGGAACGGGCCATTGGAATTGGCGCACCGGGCGGTGGGTATGCTCTGGCGGTGGGGGGCGAGACGTATGCAGGGGTGAATCCGGATACGCTGGTGCAGGTGGTGGCGTATGCCCGGCAGGCTGGACGGTATCCGATTGATCCGGACCTGGTTTCGAAATATCGGCACGAGACATCAGACGCGGTGATGTGAGACCGAAACGTGGAGAAGGTACGATGACATCTCGAGAACGTGTGAAGATGGCGCTGTCCCGCAAGCAGACAGACCGGATTCCGGTGCACGATACGATCTGGCGGGCAACGTTGAGCCGGTGGCACCGGGAGGGGCTGTCTGAAGAGATTCCGGCGGCCGAATATTTCGGGTTTGAAATGTGTGGCTTCGGTGCAGATTTGTCTCCCCGTTTCCCGCTGCGTGTGCTGGAGAAGAATGAGACGTTCATTGTAGAAACGACGCCTACAGGTGGTGTACGGAGGAATTTCCGAGATTATTCTACCACGCCCGAAGTTGTGGACTGGCCGATCCGAAGTCGGTCGGATTGGCAGCCGATTCGGAAAAGGCTGGAGCCGGATTTTTCACGGGTGGATTGGGTGAGCCTGCGCACAGGATTTGAGCGCGCCCGTGAAGAAGGCAAGTTTATTACGTTTCATGCACCCATGGGATACGATCAATTTCAAACGTATATGAAAACAGATGAATTGCTGGTAGCCATGGTGACGGACACGGAGTGGCTGGCCGAGGCTTTTCGGACGCACGCCGAGCTGCTGGTCGCTATGGCGAAGATGATGATTGAGGCCGGATTCCATTTTGACGGAGCGTTTCTGTTTAACGATATGGGGTACCGGAACGGGCTTCTGTTTTCACCGGATCTGTACCGGCGTACGCTGCTGGAGACGGATCGGATGATTTGCGACTTTTTCCACCAGTATAACATGCCGGTGATCCTGCACAGTTGCGGCCGGGTACGCGAGTTGATTCCCCACCTGATCGAGGCCGGGTTCGATTGCCTGCAACCGCTGGAGGTGAAAGCGGGAATGGATGTACGTGAGCTGAAGTCGGAGTTTGGAGACCGCCTGGCTTTTATGGGCGGAATTGACGTGCGGGCCATGTCAGATCCGGATCCGGATGTGCTGGAGGAAGAGATTTGTAGCAAGTTTGAAGTGGTCAGGAAGGTGGGAGGATATATTTACCATTCGGACCATTCGATTCCGAAGGATGTGAGTTTTGATCAGTACCGGCGTGTGATGGCACTGGTGGAGAAATACGGTCGGAATTGATCCGGCCATGCAGTGGGTTTGGATAGAGGAGGTGCGGCGATGACACCCAGAGAACGCGTGGAAATGGTTTTACGCGGCGAACGGCCAGACCGGGTACCGTTTACCGTGTATGAGAATAAACTGCCCCAGTGCGAAGCGGAACGTCTGCTGCGAAACGACGGCGCTTGTATCATCCAGCGAAATCCGTCTGTGTACCGAACGGTACGCCGCAATGTTGCGATTGAGCGCGTGACCTACGAAGAAGACGGTGCGACATATACGCGCACCAATGTTCGCACACCCAAAGGGTATCTCTATTCGGTGGAACGGCATGCGCCGGATGAACAGACGACGTGGCATCTGGAACGGCTGTTTAAAAAGCCGGAAGATTACGATGCCCTGGAATTCCTGATCCGGGATCAGGAGTTTATACCGGAGTACGAAGCGTTTGCACGTGCGCAGTCTTTGGTTGGCGGCGATGTATTCCTGCGGCCGGGTATCGGGTATTCTCCTTTTCAGGAGATCTTATACTCGCTGATGGGTCTGGAGATGTTTTCGATTGAGTGGGCTGAGCGGCGAGATGAAGTGTTGCGCATTTATGATGCACTGACGGCCAGTCGGAGCAAGTTGTACCCGGTGGTGGCGAGATCTCCGGCACTGGCGGTGAACTATTGCGGCAACGTCAGTTCGGAGGTGGTAGGCCTGGACCGATTCGAGAAGTACTATTTGCCGCATTATAACGAATTTGCAGAGGTGATGCACAAGCACGGAAAAATAATGGGAGTGCATTTTGATGCGAACAACTGGGCGCTGGCCGAGTTGATTGGCATGTCCGACATCGACTATATAGAAGCGTTTACACCGCAGCCGGATTGCGATATGACGGTGGCGGAGGCGAAGACGGCCTGGCACGACAAAATTCTCTGGATCAATTTCCCATCGTCGGTTCACCTGCAGGATGTGGATGTGATTGAGCAGACGACACGGCAGATTCTCTGGGAAGCCGCTCCAGGTGACCGGTTCCTGGTAGGTATTACAGAAAATGTGCCGGAAGATCGCTGGCAGGAGAGCATGGCGGCGATCTTGCGTATGATCAACCAGGACGGCGACGTACCCATTACCTGGAAAACCCGTAAAGCGGAAACGAAACGTGACATCCCGTGAGCGGGTGCGTAGCGCTCTTCGGCTGGAAGAGCCAGACCGGGTGCCCCGTATGGCACGCTGGAGCCAGTTGGCGGCGGTCCATTTTGTGTCGGAAGAGTCCTTTTACCGCCATCTTGGCGTGGACGTGCGTCAGGTGGCGTTGGAGCCCAGCGGCAACCAGCAGGCATTTCGGAAGTACCTGGATAATCTGCCCAGGGCTGTTCGAGTAGGAGATGTGTCAACGCTGAAAACGTATGCGGCCTGGGGCTACGATCCACCTGGAATATCTGGCGAAGCAGAACGGAATCCACTGTCGGGTGTGCATTCTATCCGGGAAATTGCAGACTATGTTTTTCCAGAAATTGAAGGCAATTACCGGAAGGTAGAAGCTGAGGTGGCGCGATATCATGAAGAGGGCCTTGCCGTGGTGGGGCGCTCACACAAGCTGGGTGGGCATCTTTTTGAAATGGCCCAGCGGCTGCGCGGTCTGGAGCGCCTGAGTTATGATCTGGTCGACAACCCGGAACTGGTAGGCTACCTGCTGGATGCGATTGCGGATATGGTGACCCTCAACGTGATCCTGCTGGCTCGTGCAGGGGTGGACGTGGTGTATGTGACGGACGATATTGGCACGCCCACGTCGATGTTGTTGTCTCCTGAAGCGTGGCGACGCGAAGTCAAGCCACGGCTCCGACGCATCGTGGAGGCGGCCCGTTTGGAGGCTCCGGATGTGGCCGTGTTGTACCATAGTGACGGGTGGTTTGAACCGGTGATTCCGGACCTGATCGAAATCGGGATCAATGCCATCGAACCTGTGCAGCCGGATTGTATGCCTCCTGCCGAGTTGAAGCAGAAGTACGGGAATCAGCTGGCATTCTGGGGCACGGTAGGAACGCAAGCGACGTGGGCATGGGCGTCTCCGAAAACCATCGCCGAAGAGGTGCGAAATCGCATCGATAGTGTCGGGTGTGGCGGTGGCCTGGTGCTGGCCCCGGCATACGGTCTGGAATTGGATACCCCCTGGGAGAATGTACTGGCATTTTTTGAAGCCTCAGATCAGTATGGGTTTTACACAAGGAGGTAGGCGGTGGGGCTGACGGCAAGGGAGCGGTGGAACCGGACGATGCATTTTCAGAAAGTGGACTATGTGCCGGACGAAGAGTTTGGGTACTGGACGGATACGTTGAAATCCTGGCATGCGCAGGGGCTCCCGAGGTGGGTGCAAGACAATGCGCAGGCAGATCGGTTTTTTGGATTTTCTCCTCGGGGGCTGGTCCCTGTGCACGTGGGAATCAAGCCGGCGTTCAGAAAACGGGTGCTGGAAGAACAAGATGGACACCAGGTCATTGTAGATGAGAACGGCGTTCGGTGTCTGGTGAATTCCGATGGATCTTCATCCATTCCTAAGTACCTGGCCTTTCCCATCCGAGACCGGGAGAGTTGGCAAACGTTTCGACCACGGTTAGATCCCGGTACCCGGCGTTATCCAACCGATTGGGACTCTCGCAAGCGCGAGTGGGCAGGACGAGATTACCCCCTGGGAATCAGTACGGGGAGCCTGTTTGGTTGGATCCGAAACTGGATGGGTTTCGAGGGCGTTTCGATGATGATGTACGATGATCCAGGATTGGTGGAGGAGGTGATGGAGCACGTTACCTGCTTGATTCTGGAAACCATTGGCCCTGCTCTTCGAGAGGTGGATCTGGATTTTGCTTCGATGTGGGAAGATATGTGTTTCAATCACGGACCCATTATTTCTCCGGCGCAATTTGAAAAGTATATGGTGCCCCGGTACCTGCGGATTACGGATGCACTGAAGCGGAATGGCGTGGATGTGGTGTATGTGGACTGTGATGGAAATATTGATCAACTCGTGCCACTGTGGCTTCAGGCAGGCGTGAATTGCATGTTTCCTCTGGAGATTGCCGCTGGAACCGACCCCCGAAGGTTGAGAGATCGGTACGGCGAGCGGGTATTGCTTTTAGGCGGCGTGGACAAGATGCCGTTGATTGAAGGCAAGGCGGCGATCCGAAAAGAAGTTCAGCGGATTTTGCCATTGGTACAGGAAGGGGGTTACATCCCGCACGTTGACCATCGGGTGCCGCCGGATGTAACCTATGAGAATTATCTGTATTACTTAAAGGTCAAGCGGGAGATGCTTGGCATTCCTGACCCGGCTCCTTACGAGGAACGGGCCGCGCTGGGCGAGTTGTGGGCAGGAACGCCGCTTCGACAGGAAGAGCTTTTGAACGTGCGAACTTGACAGGGAAGAATGGGGCCGGGGCCGGACAATTTGGAGAGCCCAAAGATGGAACAGCCTGTGTTGTTGATCGAGCAAAATACAGCAGGTGTGCACGTTCGAATCTGGCGATATGAAGACGGGCGAATTATGCTGGAGCGCATGACGCCCAATGGAAAAGGGATTGCTGTAAGTTGCCCGACCTTCGATAAAGCGCTGGCATTGTGGTGCCAGATGGAGGCCGGGCACGGCCATCCGGACGGGACGGAAGAATGACAGAATGGTGGGACAAAGGTGTCCCGCAAAGTGCGACATGGATTGTGCGAAAAGGCGTGATTTTATTGTATCGAAGGGTCCCAACGAAGCTGTAAAGTTCTTGTGTTTTCGTAGAAATAGCGTGTTTTGCCCTACTCTGCAGGGCTGGCACGCTGTTTGTTGTACTGGAGGGTAAATATCGAACTTTTTATTGAGGATACAAGGTGAAAGACAATAGGCCAATTGCGAGTCCGTATTTGATTTTTGAGCAGGAGCCGAGAGCAGGAGAGCACGTTCGGATCTGGTTCCACGGGGATGGCCGTTTTGGATTTGAGCATTTACAGGCGTCCGGAAAAGGAACGTCCATTTCTTGTCCGACCCTGGGGGATGCCATGTTGCTTTGGAAACAGATTAAACGGAGACTCGCCAGGTTTCAGGTAGCTGTGCCGGGCGAATTTTGACAGAATAGAACAGAGGGCAGCCGGTGGACGCAGGGACGGTCAGAGTGTGATGGGTACGCCGTGTGAACCGGAGGGTGACAACGTTATGGATCTGTGTTATGAAGTGGTGTGCAAGCTGACAAAACGTTCTCTCTTCCGGCGGGTGGAAGGATTTCCTCTGGAGATTGGGGACAGCGTTGTGATAGATGTGGGCGGCCGTAAGGAGCTGGGTGAGGTGGTGTGGAAAGGAGAGGAAGAGGCATCGGAAGCAGGCGTCTCTACCGAAGGCGCAAGGATGCGCACCGCAACGCCAGAAGACATTAAAACGTTCCAGTCCAGGCATCAGAAAGAAATTGAGGCACTGGAGGTTTTTACGCGGAATATTGCATTGCACGGTTTGCCCATGAAGCCTGTGGAGGTGGAGTTTGAAGATGATTGTAACCGGATCATGTTCTATTTCACCGCGGACCACCGCATAGATTTTCGGGCGCTGGTGAAGGATCTGGCACGCATTTATCGAACACGGATTGAACTTCGGCAGATCAATTTACGTCAGTGTGTTCAGCGGTTAGGAGAATATGGGACCTGCGGACGACCGCTATGCTGCGTTTCATTTATGCACCAGGTTCCTGCCGTGCCGGCCCAGGCAGCCCACGTGCAGGCGCTTGCTCAGAACCCCGCCAAGTTGACGGGTGTGTGCGGCCAGTTGAAATGTTGTTTGCGGTACGAACTGGAATATTACAGGCAAGGCGGAAGTCAACTGGACGAGTCGGCGGGCTGTGGGGGGTGTTGTGGGGCAAAAGATGAAGTGCTTGCTATCGCGAACGCCGAAGACGAGATGGCAGATCCGATTTCGTTCTCTGATGATCAGGTAGAGCAGGGGTAGGCGGTCATGAGGTCTTTCCCGTCAATCCAGTTGAGAGGGGTGTGGATTCTGATGGTGCTTGTGGCCAGTTATGACAAGATTCTGCGCCAACAGGCTGTTGATCTGCTGCAGGCGAGCGGGCACGAGGTGGTTTCGACCGATCGCAGTAGTGATCTGATTCGCAAACTGATTGCAGAACCCTACGATCTGGTGGTGATTGATGCAGATCTGGCAGGCATGGACGGCGTGGAGGTTTTGCCGGTGCTGCGTCGGGTGCGTCCGACGGTGCCCATTGTTTTGATTACCGGCGAAGTGACTGTCGCGATAGACCGGAAAATTGCACGAGAGGGGGTATTTTACCACTTCAGGAAACCCCTGTACGACGAAGACTTTGTAAAGGTAGCAGCAGCAGCAATGGTCCAGGCTTCCGATTCCTGAGCGGTTGTTGCAAACAACGTGTACATCAATGCGAAGTGGGTGTACTTGTTTGAGAGAGGTTGCGGGTATGTCTAAACGTGGCGCATCAGAACAGATG
The DNA here is from genome assembly GCA_027619145.1 of bacterium. The sequence goes on from JAQCGA010000139.1 coordinate 8,458, forward strand.
AAAACCCTGGGGCCGTATTACCGGGAGGTGCAACGCACGCATCCTCTGAGCCGGTCTGAAGAGCGGTACCTGGCTGGCAGGATCCAGGCTGGTGATAAGGAGGCCAGGAACCGATTGGTAACGGCCAACCTTCGCTTTGCCCTGGACATGGCAAGGCGGTATCAGGGGCGAGGT
>JAQCGA010000140.1 GCA_027619145.1 bacterium
TAGATTTCTATGGTTGTTTGACCCATAGAATAAGTGTACGTTATAACGTACAGAAAATCAAGCCTTCATTTGCGGGACTATTCAATATAAGAGCCCTGGAGTCCACACAATGACAATCCATCATCAGAACTGGTCAGGCCATACCCCCTTTCACTCGGCCCGCTTTCATCAACCGGCTACAATTGCCGAGTTACAGGAAATTGTCCGCAATGCAGATAAAGTTCATGTCATCGGATCGCGTCACTGCTTCAACGACATTGCCAATACAACAGGCGATCTGATCTCCTTGAGCAGCCTCGACCATAACCTGGTCATCAACCGCGAGAACAATACGGCCACCGTCAACGCTGGAATCACCTATCACGAACTCTGCCCTCAACTGCACGCGGCCGGTTATGGGCTACCAAACCTGGCTTCCCTTGATCACATTACGGTCATCGGCGCTTGCATGAGTGCAACCCACGGTTCGGGTGACACACTTGGCAACCTGGCAACTGTGGTTTCCGGACTGGAAATGGTCACCGCCAACGGCAATTTGGTAACCCTCACCCGTGACAAAAACAAAGACCAATTATCCGGTGCAGTCGTCGCACTGGGCGCTCTCGGTGTCGTCACCAGAGTCACACTCGATCTGGTCCCGTCATTTTCCGTTCAACAACACGTGTACCAGAAATTGCCCCTAACGCACCTCTACGACGCCTTCGATGAGATCATGGGTGCAGGCTACAGTGTCAGCCTCTTTCCTACCTGGCAGGAAGACCACATCGATTCGCTCTGGATCAAACAACAGGTTCCTGAAGGTGAATCCCTGGCAGTACCCGAAACCTTTTACGACGCAACCTTAGCACCCAACGGCCATCTCTGGGAGGATCCACCAGACCGCCATTGGACCCCGGTGAAAACAGTTGGCCCCTGGCATGAGCGCTTGCCCCACTTTCACTTTAATGACGCACAACAAGAAGGGAACGAATTGCAAAGCGAGTATTTCGTAGCGCGTCACCACGCAGTTGCTGCGTTAAAAGTGGTCGCTGGTCTTCGCAAGCAATTGGCCCCAATCCTGACGGTCTCCGAGATTCGCAGCGTCGCAGCAGACCCGCTCTGGCTGAGCACAGCGTATGGACACGATGTGGTCGCAATCCATTTTAACTGGCTCAAAGACTGGCCCGGCGTGAAGAATTTCCTCCCCACTCTGGAAGAACACCTCACCCCCTTCCAACCGCGACCCCATTGGGGAAAACTATTCGAAATGACACCGGCCCAGGTGCAGGCCCCCTATCCACGAATTGCCAACTTCCAGGCCCTCGCACGTAACCTTGATCCCAAAGGCAAATTCCGCAACTCGTATGTCGATAGATACATCTTCGGAGCCGCTTGATTTTTCAAAAGACCCTGCTCCTTATACCTGTGAGAGGCTTCACCTCAGAAGCCGGGGATGCTCTTCCGCGAACTACAACTTGCTATCTCGACCACCAGGAGATGCGACAGAATGGATATACAAGCTTTCTTCTCTTCAATTGCTACCGGTGACCTGGAAGCCGTCCGCCAGCAACTGGAAGACGCTCCTTTTCTTCTTCACGTCCACCACCCGGACAAAGAAGCGTGGCAGGAACTGTCCCCCTTACACTGTGCTGCCAAACACGGTCAGCTCGAAATAGCCAGATTCCTCATCGAGCGGGGTGCCGAAGTCTATTCCAACCCCCTGGCCACCTATCCCGCCGTCATCATCGCAGCCTGGAACAAACAGCAAGATCTCGTCAATTATTTTCTCCAGGAAATCCCCAACAAAGCCCAGGGCACCAATGGCCTGGGAGTCACCCTCAACCTGGCCGCTCGTGAGGGGTGGGCCGACCTGGTCCGCCAGCATATTGCCGCAGATCCTCTCTCCGTCCACCAGCGCGGCTGGATTGGCGATACCCCCCTGCATTGGCCTGCACACAATGGCTCCGTAGAAATCGTCGAACTGCTGCTCGATGCAGGTGCAGACATCGAAGCGGACGAAATCAACTGCTACGGCGGCAAACCGCTCCACTGGGCCAGCGAACACCAACCGAAAACAGTCGAACTCCTCCTCAAACGAGGTGCCAACGTAAATGCGCGAAACATCAAAAAAGATTCTGATTTCCTCGGATTCACACCGCTCATCATGAATGCATTCCAGCGCAACGATTGTGCCGAAGTAACCGAACTCCTGCTACAGGCTGGCGCAGATATTCAAGCCCAGGATGCGAAAGGAAAAACCGCGCTGACATATGCCATTGAAGGAGAACACGCTCGCGTCCTGGAAGTTTTGCATAGCCATGGATCAGCCGAATAGTAAAAGCCGCAGCCAACTGAGCACACAACTTCTTCTATCTGGAGAAAACTGATTTGGTACTTGAGTTCTTTCAAGAGGAAGTCAGAAGACTTACAGGCACCTGGTCAGATTCAAAAATTGAGTCGGTTATGTTTCTCCTTACAGAAGAAATGGGCGAATTAGTACACGCCATTCGGAAATCACGGGGCACGCGCTGGGGTCATGAAAATGAGACCCCTGGCTCAACAAATGCCATCACAGAAGAACTTGGCGACGTTCTCTTTCTGATGGCGAGAGTCTCTTTAATCCTGGATATCGATCTGGGAGAGGCAGCATCCAATGTGCTTCAAAAAATCGAACAAAGGATCTCTCGGTCAGACGGATAATACGCGAAAACTCCACAATAACTAGATTGGATCTCAAGAGATCAATATGAAAACTGACTATGAAAACTGACATTGTAAATATTGATCATCAAATTCTATACCCTATCCGTGCGGGCGAACACAAGGTTCGCCCCTACCTAAAACACCTGAATTCCATTCCATATCTCGTTGCCAACACCGCCCCGGAGCACCCTTGATGAAAGTCGCAGCCTATCAGGCTCCATTCCTCGAAAGCGGTTCCATGGAGGCCATTGAACTCCTCAAACCTCAAATCGCTCGATGCGAGGCCGAAGGGGTTGAAATCCTCTGTTGTCCGGAAGGACTTCTGGGCGGACTGGCAGATGACTCCAAAACACCGAAAAACTTCGCACTCAACGTCGAAAGTGGCCAACTCGAGGAAGTCCTCTTGCCACTTGCAAACAACACCGTAAGCCTCATCATCGGCTTTACCGAATCCTCCCGGGATGGAAACCTCTACAACACTGCGGCAATCTTTCACAAAGGCAAAATCACTGGCCTCTACCGAAAAGTATATACTGCAATCAACCACTCCGTCTATACGCCCGGCCACCAGTTGCCCATATTTACAATTGGATCGCTCACATTCGGCATCATCATCTGCCTCGACGCAAGTTATCCCGAACCAGCCCGGATCATCGCGTCACAGGGAGCGGCCGCACTCTTTATTCCACGAAATGGTAGCCTCCTTCCCCACAAAGCAGACGCAAATCGGGCCCGTGGCCTCAACCTCCTCATTACAAAAGCCACTGAAAACGGAATCACGGTCATTGGTGCAGACGTCGCCGGTCGCCAGGGCAACAGGATCTCCTACGGCTCCACACACATCGTGAATCCAGGTGGAACCGTCATCGCCTCTTCAAAACCACTTGTCGAAGACCTCCTCATTGCAGATATTGATACCAAAGCAGACAGTCATATGCGAGGGTGGGACGCGTCGAAAAACCCTGTAATCGTCCAGACCTACCTCCAACAATGTTATCCCAGCACGCAATACCACTTCTGAATAGAAAGAGAACCCCGAACCTCATGGCGAATAAATTTTTCATCGTAACAAAAGGACGTAAACCAGGCATCTACAAAAGCTGGATGGGCGACGAAGGCGCAAAAGCGCAGGTGGACAAATTCCCCGGCGCACAATACAAAAGCTTCCAATCCAAGTCCGACGCCGAACAATGGCTCAAACAAATTGGCTCGACCAGTTCAAAAATCAAAGCAGAACTCAACCAACTCAAATCCGCCAACGGTACCAGAAGTGGCATCGCAGAACCAGACTTCCAAACCGACATCCAGAACGGAAAAATCGTCATCTTCACCGACGGCGCCAGCCACGGCAACCCCGGCCCCGGCGGCTACGGCGTGGTCCTCTTCTCCAATGGCAAACGCAAAGAACGCTCCGGCGGATACCAAAAAACCACCAACAACCGAATGGAACTCACCGCCTGCATCCAGGGCCTGGAAGCCACCTCCCCAGGCAGCAGTATTGTCCTCTACTGCGACTCCAAATACGTCATCAACGGCCTGGACAAAGGCTGGGCAAAAAAATGGCGCGCCAACAACTGGATGAAAAACCGAACCGAACCCGCCCTCAACCCGGACCTCTGGGCAAATCTCCTTGAACTATACGAAGCCCGCAACGTAGAACTCCGCTGGCTCAAAGGCCATGCTGGCATCGAAGAAAACGAAGTCTGCGACCGCCTCGCAACCCAGGCCGCACAGGGGTCTGACCTTCCAGTGGACGAAGGGTTTCTCTCAAAACAAACACCCTCGCTCTTTGATTTTATGTAAAAGCGGCCTCACGCAAAGGCGCAAAGACGCAAAGGGAAAACCAGGCCCTCATCCCGTCTGAGAAAGAAGGGCTGAAGTCAGGTTGTTATAACCGTGTTACTTCTACTATGTCACATACTGATTTTTCCGACCTTCCACCCTCTGGCAACACTGCGTTGAAGCACCACAACAACAATCGGATAGAACCTCAGAATCTCTCGTGTACGCCCCTGAAACACTGAAGCGCCACACGGAACGATCTTCCACCTGACCAAATTGAAAGCCCCTCGCGGCACTTGAGCGAGCGCGCTTTTGATTACTTTTGTCGCGGAGACAAAAGTAATTCGGCAACACGGGGTTGCCGAACCCGGGGAAGGGCGAGCAGGGAGCGGGGACCGGCTCGCGAAGCACACGCGGGCGGGGCCGATTTCAGACAACAACCCAGACAAACACATCAAAACCCGGGCGAACACAAGGTTCGCCCCTACAACATCTGAACACCCACATTCCACACCGAAAGGCATCCCATGCAACCCAACTACGACGTAGACATGCGCCTCGACACAAAAATCCCCATGCGTGACGGCGTCACCATCTCCTCAGACATCTACCTCCCCCGCACCCACGGCAAATTCCCCACCGTCCTCATGCGCACCCCCTACAGCAACAACGGCGATCCCCTCATCCAGAAAGCCCGCCGCCTGGCCAACAACGGATACGCCTGCGTCATTGACGACTGCCGCGGCCGCTGGGACTCGGGTGGAGACTACTACCCCTTCCGCGAAGGCGAAGACGGTTTTGACACCCAGGAATGGATTGGCAAACAAGAATGGAGCGATGGCACCATTGGCATGGCCGGTGGCTCCTATGTGGGTGCCGTCCAGTGGCAAAGCGCAGAGCACCGCAGCAAATACCTCAAATGTATTGCCCCCCGCGTCATCTGCACAGACTACTACAGCGGCCTCATGTACCCCGGCGGTGCCTTCCAGCTCAACGTCATGATGAGCTGGGGCATGCGCACCAACGCCCACACCGGTCAGACCATCGACTTCCACAACTGGACCGAAGCCTTCCGCGCTCTCCCCCTCCACACCATGGACGAACAGGCCGGCCGCGACCTCTCCTTCTGGAAAGACTGGATCGAACACCCCACCCGCGATGAATACTGGGAAGAATTCAACGGCGAACAATGGGGAGACATCACCGTACCCGCCTTCAACATGGGCGGCTGGTACGACCTCTACGCCCCCCAGACCTTCACCAACTTCAACGGCCTGCGCCTCCACGGCGGATCGGACTTCGCCAAACAAAGCAAACTCATCGTAGGCCCCTGGCCCCACGCCCTCAGCACCTCCGTCCGCACCGGAGACGTAGATTTTGGCGCACCCTCCATGGTGGACCTCGACAGCCTCGAACTCCGCTGGTTCGACCACTGGTTACGCGGCATCGACAACGGCATTGAAAAAGAACCGCCCCTGCGCCTCTTCATCATGGGCATCAACCAGTGGAAAGACGAACACGAATGGCCTCTCGCTCGAACGCAATGGCAAAAATGGCACCTCCACTCCGGCGGCAGCGCCAACACCCTCATCGGTAACGGCGCCCTCTCCGTCGAATCCCCCCAAGAGGAATCCCCAGACCACTTCGTGTACGACCCCCGGTACCCCGTACCCACCATCGGCGGCAACAACTGCTGCACCCCGCACATCGTCCCCTGGGGCCCTTACGATCAACGCCCCATTGAAATGCGCAGCGACGTCCTCTGTTACACCAGCGAACCCCTGGAAGAAGACCTGGAAGTCATCGGCCCCATCAAAGCCGTCCTCTATGCCGCCACCGATGCGCCGGACACAGACTGGACCGCCAAACTCGTAGACGTCTCCTCCGGTGGTTATGCCATGAACCTCTGCGACGGCATCCTCCGCGCCCGGTATCGCGAAAGCTTCTCCGACCCCAGCCTCCTCGAATCCGGCAAAGTCTACGAATACGAAATCGACCTGGGCGTCACCGGTAACGTCTTCAAAAAAGGCCACCGCATCCGCCTGGAAATCTCCTCCTCCAACTTCCCACGCTTTGACCGAAACACCAACACCGGACGCGACATCGGCACAGACACAGAACTCCGGCCCGCAAACCAGACCGTTCACCACGCAAAAAACGATCCGTCCCACATCCTCCTCCCTGTCATCCCCAGGGCATAAAGATGCAGATTGGGTTTATATTTTAAAAAATTCGATGGATTTATTCCTCCTGGATGGGTATTTTTTGGAAATGCGGGACAAGATCGAAATCTTTTACACTTGATCGGAGGTGAAATTCATGAACAATCCGGCTGTGGATCTCACCAGCGTTCCTCCTCGCCTCCGCGAGTTGGTAGAGGAAGCGGTTCGCACGGGTGAGGTCGTACTCACCAGAGGGGGAGAAGCAGTAGCGAAGATTGTTCCACTCCACCCTGTTCGGGAACCCCGGCGACCGGGAAGTGCCCGCGGTTTGATTCACATGGCACACGATTTCGATGAAACCCCTGAAGACTTCAAGGATTACATCTGAACCATGGCTCTCCTCCTCGACACCCATGCGTTTCTCTGGTTCATCAACGATGATCCGAAGTTGAGCCGGTTCGCTATCGAACGTATCGAGAACCCTGCTGAACGCGTAGTTGTAAGCGTCGTTTGTGCGTGGGAAATCGTCATTAAGATCAGCATCGGCAAACTCGCTTTGGACCGACCCTTGCCAGACCTCTGGCCCGAGAGCCTCCTGTCAAACGCCTTTGAGACTCTGAACGTCACCCCAGCGCACATCTTTACACTGGCCTCTCTTCCGTTACATCATCGAGATCCGTTCGACCGCCTTTTGATCGCGCAAGCACGAACCGAGAACCTTTCAATCGTTAGCGCCGATTCTGCTTTCGATGCATACGCGATTGAACGTATCTGGTGAAGCGCCATCATCAGTAAACCGTAACGAGCTGCATGCTATACGTGCGGCTTTTTGCTTGTACGAGAGGGAGTAGCAATGAGAACACGAGGACTTCTGTTGCTGGTTGTCCTGACAGTCCTCCTCACACCGGGCCTGCTCCATGCCCAAACGGTTGCAAACGTTGACTTCAGCGGCAACGGCACCGTGGACTTTACCGACTTCATCCTCTTCGCCCAGGCGTACTATTCCACGCAGGTCAGATTCGACCTCAACCGAAACGGAACCGTGGACCTGGCCGACTTCCTCCTTTTCGCACAGGCCTTCGATCGAGAGACAAATCCGAAAAAGAACACCCTTACCGTCGCGCTACCCGGCCATGCAAACATGGACCTTGTCTATATCCCACCAGGAACCTTTCGGATGGGATCGCCGAAAAACGAAAAAGAACGCGACAACAGCGATGAAGGACCGCAACACGAAGTTAAAATTAGCAACGGATTCTACCTGGGAAAGTACGAAGTCACCCAGAAACAGTGGGAAGCCGTCATGGGCACAACACCGTGGAGCAAACAGAACTATGTACAGGTGAGTCCGGACAACCCGGCCGTCTATATCTCCTGGAACGATGCACAGGAATTTGTTCACAAACTGAACGTGGCAGAAGGAGACTCGCTGTATCGGCTACCAACGGAAGCCGAGTGGGAATACGCATGCCGGGCGGGAACCACAACGCGGTGGTCGTTCGGAGAAAACGAAACTCTTCTATCGGATCACGCGTGGTATTTTGACAATGCCTGGAATCGGGAAGAACAGTACGTGCACACGGCAGGAATAAAAAAACCCAGCGCGTGGGGATTATATGATATGCATGGGAATGCGTGGGAATGGTGTCAGGATTGGTATGGGCTGTATTCTGATGATGCGTTCACAGATCCGCAGGGTCCGCCGTCCGGCCCGGGCCGCATCGTCCGCAGCGGCGCATTCTCCTTCTTCTCTCGGTACACACGATCGGCGTACCGTAGCTACTTCTCCCCAGACCTTCGAAGCTTCGACCTCGGATTCCGCCTGCTGAGGCGGGCCAATTAATGCGAGCCTTCAATGGCCTCGCTGCGAAAAGAAGCCCGGTAAACCGGGCTGGGAATTTCTCCCCTCGCCCGCGTGCGGGAGAGGGGCCGGGGGTGAGGGCCG
>JAQCGA010000141.1 GCA_027619145.1 bacterium
CGGTGGATTTGCCTGTGGTAGAAGGCGGGCCGGCCGCGTACTTTTCTACGTTGCCTGTTCGGGCAATGGTAGGCCGGATGCGAGCGGCGGGCGTGCCGGCGCAGGTGTCGTATTCGGCGGGTACATTTTTGTGCAATCATTTGATGTATCAGGTTCTGCACCAGATGGAAGAGCAGGAGATGAAGGCGCTGGCCGGGTTTATTCATATTCCGCCGTTGCCAGAACAGGTGGTGTCTGGCGGACAGGGGAGTATGCCGGTGGAACTGGTGCGGGAAGGGGTGCTGGTGGGGTTGGAGGTGGTGGTGGAGGCACTGGACAGGTAAAGGATAGAGAAGGGTTGTAGAGGTTGGAAGGCCAGGAATTGTCAATTGACAAGTGGCAATTATCAATTGATAATTATTGTCTCTTGCGTTTGGCGTGGTTGTGCAGGTTGGGGATTGGGGCTTTGCGGTTAACTCGAAGCGAGTGTGCTGGAGCGCAGTGGGTCTGGGCTTGCATAATAGGTTGCCAGAGATGAGGCGCTGGAACCGAATTCAGGAAGAGAAGAGAGTGACGATGGGATCGGAATACGAAGCAAGAGAAGAGGACTTTGGTGGGAAGACCATGTACGTGCTGGAGGATCGGGCACGGGGATGTCGGGTCTGTGTATTGCCTTCGGTGGGGAATAACTGCATTGGGTTTCAGGTAATGGGGCAGAGTGGGCCTGTGGAGGTGCTACATGCGCCCGAGAACCCGGAGATGTTGTGGGGGCGCCCAAGTGGGTATGGGATTCCGATTTTGTTTCCGTGGCCAAATCGGGTGGAGGCGGGCCGGTTCGTATTTGACGGGAAGGTTTTCCAACTGGATTTGCCCGGGGACCGGCCGCACGTACTACACGGGTTTGTGCTGAATCGACCGTGGACGGTTGTGGGATGCGGAGCGGATGACGAAGGTGCGTGGGTGGAGAGCCTGTTCCAATCAACGAATTTTCCGGAGGTGGGTTGGCAGTTCCCTTTTCCATTTGAGGTGCGTGCCATTCACCGGGTGGTGGACGGGGTGCTTGTGTTGACCGTTGAAGGTACGAATGTCGGGTCAGACGATATGCCCGCAGGGCTGGGGATCCATCCGTATTTTGCGTTGCCGCTGGTACCCGAAGGGAGCAGGGAAGATTGTATCGTACAGGTACCTGCAGAAACGTACTGGCCGCTGCGTGAGGATTGTATTCCGACTGGAGACGTGTTGCCTGTGGCGGGCCGGTTTGATTTGAGAGAGGAGACACGGCTGGCGGACCGGGTGTACGATCACGTGTGGTCTGGTGTGGTGCGGTCTGGCGGATGGAGCCGGAGTTTGTACACAGATCCAACAGCGGGGTTGCGCGTGACGATGGCAGCAGATGCCGTGTTTCGGGAACTGGTGCTGTATGCGCCGGAGGATCGACCCGTACTGTGTCTGGAGCCCTATACGTGTGTGACCAATGCACTGAATCTTGAAGTGCAGGGGATTGATGCGGGTCTGGTGCGGTTGAAGCCAGGGGAGATGTTGCGGGGAACGATGCGGGTTGAGGTGAATCCTGAATCCTGAATCCTGAATCCTGAAAGGTTTTTTATGATCGATCGCTTGGAGAAGCAGATTTCGTTCCTGGTTGAGGTAGATCAACTGAAGCAGGTGCTCAGGCAGACGTATCTTGTGGATATGTCCCGGCAGGAGAACGATGCGGAGCATTCCTGGCATCTGGCGTTGATGGCGATGTTGCTTTCCGAATATGCGGCGGATGATATTGATGTGCTGCGGGTGGTGAAGATGGTGCTGGTGCACGATGTGGTGGAGATTGATGCAGGAGATACGTTTGCTTACGATGAAGCGGGGCATACGGATAAGGAGGAGCGTGAGCAGGCTGCGGCGCAGCGGATTTTCAACTTGTTGCCAGGAGATCTGGCGGCAGAGGTGTTTGGGTTGTGGGAGGAGTTTGAGGCGCGGGAGACGCCTGAGGCGAAGTTCGCAGCAGCACTGGATCGGTTCCAGCCCATTTTGTTAAATCATCGCTCGGGCGGTTTGGCCTGGCAGAATCATGGGATTCATGTGGATCAAGTGATGGAGCGGAACCGGCATATGGACGAGGGTGCACCGGCGTTGTGGAGCTATGCGCAGGAGATTATTGAAGACGCTGTTCGGAAGGGATATCTGGAATCCGGTATGCGCGATGGAGGCGAAGATAGGCCGGCCGAAGGTTGTTGAATTTGAAATACGCACAGCAGAGATGAAATTCGGCGTGTGGGCGAATTTTCCAGGTAGATACAGGAGGAAGGTACGGGCTATGAAAAACCAGACGAAGCTCCAAGAAGGGGTGCAGGCCACCCGGCGCATTTTTGAGGGTCTGGATGCAAATGCGCTCCGGGAGGCGTTTTTGCATCATCTGGAATTTTCGCTGGGAAAGGATGAGCATTCGGCCAGCCGCCATGACTATTTTGTATGTCTTGCGCTGGCGGTTCGGGACCGTTTGACGGAGCGGTGGATTTCCACCCAGCAAACCTATTACAACCAGAATGCGAAGCGGGTGTATTACCTGTCGCTGGAGTTTCTGATGGGACGGACGCTGAGCAACAGCCTGATCAGTTTAGATATGCTGGATGCGGCGCGTGAGGCGATGGAGGGGCTTGGGTTCGATTTGAACGAACTGGAGGAAATTGAGTCCGATGCGGGGCTGGGGAACGGTGGACTGGGCCGCCTGGCGGCGTGTTTTCTGGATTCGATGTCTACGCTGGAGTTGCCTGCCTACGGATACGGGATTCGATACGAATTTGGAATTTTCTTTCAGCGGATCCGAGATGGGTTCCAGGAAGAGACACCGGACAACTGGTTGCGGTATGGAAACCCCTGGGAGATTGGGCGGCCGGAAAACCTTTACCCGGTGAAGTTTTACGGACGAGTGCACCAGTATAATGACCCGGAAGGGAGGCTGCACAACGATTGGGTAGATACCCAGGATGTGATGGCGATGGCCTACGATGTTCCGGTGCCGGGGTACAGGAATAATACGGTGAATACGTTGCGCCTGTGGTCTGCCAAATCCACGCGGGAGTTTGACCTGGATTGGTTCAATCATGGGGATTATGCCAAAGCCGTGGAAGACAAGAGCCGTACGGAGACAATTACACGCGTGTTGTACCCGAACGATAATTTTTTTGAGGGGAAAGAGCTGCGTTTGAAACAGCAGTTCTTTTTTGTGTGTGCGAGCCTGCAGGATATTGTGCGGCGGCATTTAAAGATTCACGAGAGGATGGATGGTTTCCACGAGAAGAATGCGATTCAGCTCAATGATACACATCCGGCAATTGCAATTCCAGAATTGATGCGCGTGTTGCTGGACGAACGAGGGTGGGGTTGGGAAGATGCGTGGGAAATTGTGACGCAGACGTTTGCATATACCAATCATACGGTGCTACCGGAGGCGCTGGAGGAATGGTCGGTGAGTTTGATGGAATATGTGCTGCCGCGGCATATGCAGATTATGTACGAAATCAATCGACGATTCCTGGAAGAGGTGGAGCACAGGTTCCCAGGAGATACCGGCCGGTTGGGGCGGATGTCTCTGATTGCCGAAGGCCGGGAAAAAAAGGTGCGGATGCCCCATCTGGCCATTGTGGGTAGTCACCGCATCAACGGCGTAGCGGAATTGCATTCAAAGATTCTCAGGGAGTCCGTGTTTCGAGATTTTTGTGAGATGTGGCCAGACAAATTTATGAACGTGACCAATGGGGTCACGCAGCGTCGATGGCTAAAGCAGAGTAACAGGGGGCTGGGGGATGTGATAGATGAGAAGATCGGGCAGAATTGGGTCCGAGATCTGGATGAACTGCAAGGCCTTGTTCCGCATGCGGAAGACGAAACATTTCAGAAGTCATGGGCAAGGGTGAAACACGAGAATAAGGTGCATCTGGCGAAGTATATTCTGGATCATAATGGGGTGGAAGTGAACCCCGATTCGATGTTTGACTGCCAGGTGAAGCGGATTCATGAATACAAACGACAGTTGATGAATTTGCTACATGCGATTGTGTTATACCGTCGGATTAAAGCGGATCCGAGCGGCGATTATGTGCCTCGCACGGTGATTTTGGGAGGAAAGGCCGCGCCGGGGTACTATACGGCAAAGATGATTATCCGGCTGGCAACCGGAATTGGCGAGGTGGTGAATAACGATCGGCAGGTGGGGGATCGGCTGAAGGTGGTGTTTTTGGCGAACTATGGGGTTTCGCTGGCGGAGAAGATTATGCCGGCGGCCGATCTTTCTGAGCAGATTTCTACAGCGGGTATGGAGGCATCTGGAACGGGCAATATGAAGTTTGCACTGAATGGCGCAATTACCATTGGTACGTTGGATGGGGCGAATATTGAAATTCTGGAAGAAGTGGGCGAAGAGAATATATTTATCTTTGGGTTGACGGTGGACGAGATTCGAGAAATGAAGATGGCCGGGTACAGTCCATGGCGGTATTATACGGAGAATCCGGAATTGAAGCAGGCGGTGGATACGCTGAGTAGTGGGATGTTTTCTGGGGGAGACAAGGAGTTGTTTCGGCCCATTTTGAATTCGCTACTTCAATACGGAGACCAGTATATGGTGCTGGCGGATTATGCGAACTATGTGGCCTGCCAGGAGCAGGTGGCACAGCAATACAGGGACCCGGTAGCCTGGACGCGCATGTCAATTCTAAATTGCGCGAAGATGGGCAAGTTCTCCAGTGACCGAAGTATTCGGACCTACGCACAGGATATCTGGCGGGTGAAGCCGGTGCCGATTGAGATCCGCCGCCAGCGCGACCGGGACGATGACTAATTGGAGGGCTGAGATGAAGGTGACAGGTGTGAAGACGCGCGTGCTGGCCATTCCGAACGGAGAGCCCTATTATTATAGCCAGGGTGTGGGACAGGGCGTCAATTGTGTGCTGGTGGAGGTGGAGACGGATGAGGGGGTGACGGGTATTGGTGAGGGCTGTGGGGACCGGTCCGCAGAGGCGATTGTGGAGATTGTGCGTGCGGCAGAACGTGCGCTTATGGGCCTGAGTCCGTTCGATATTGAGACGTTTTTGCACCGGTTTTACCGGATGGGCAAGTGGGATGATATGCGGCGTTTTGCAAATCAGGCGGTAGCAGGCGTGGAGATGGCGCTGTGGGATATTGTGGGTAAGGTATGTGGTCAGCCTGTACATCGGCTTTTGGGAGGGTGCTTCAACGAGCGGGTGAGCTGTTTCGCTTTTTTGCAGGGCAATACGCCGGAGAAATTGGCGGCTGACGCGTGTTTGTGGTATGGGCGTGGATTCGAAGTGATCTACGTAAAAGTGGGCATGGGGTTTGAGCGGGATGTGGCGTGTGTGGCGGCGGTGCGGGAGGCGGTGGGGCCAGGCGTGAAGGTGCGGGTGGATGCAAACCAGGCCTGGCGTGTAGGAGAGGCAATCCATACGCTTCGAGCGCTGGCACCGTACGATATCGATTTTGCAGAGCAGCCGGTACATTGGGCAGATTTAGACGGTCTGGCGCACGTGCGGGAGGCGGTGCCGATGGCGATTGCGGTTGACCAGGGCTGTTTTACGGAGCATGAGACGCTTGCGGTGATTCAGAAAAAGGCGGCGGATGTGATTACGGTAGGACCGCACGAGGCCGGGGGGTTGCTGGGGCTGAAGAAGGTGGCAACGGTTGCTGGGGCTGCGGGGCTGCCAATTTGTCGTCACGGCGTGATGGGCGAAACGGGAATTACGACCCTGGCATCGTTGCATGCTCTGGCGACCATTCCGAATCAGGCCGGCGGGCACCAGGTGATGCACCAGTTGCTGGAGAATGATATTGTGGTGCCAGGGTTACTGGAATTTGAAGAAGGTCATCTGGCGGTGCCGGACCGGCCAGGGTTGGGTGTGGAGTTGGACCGGGATATGGTGGAACGCTACGCTCGGTTGTATGCGGAGCAGGGACCATATTACAATATTGTTTGATGCAAAAAAATTCTGAAGTGGTGCATAAAGGAGCTGATAGGATGAACAAACGAGAGATGATGTTGACCGCCGTGATTGGGGTGTTGTTTTTGGCCCTGTTGCCCGGAGCGAGCTGGTCTTCCGGTGCGGATGTCCCTATGTCGAAAGGGCAGACGGTGTATGTGCCGGTGTATTCGCATATTTATCCTGGAGACCAGGAACATCCCTTTTATTTGGCCGTAACGCTGAGCATTCGGAATGTGGATCCAAATCGGCCAATTACGGTGATGTCTGTGGATTATTATGATTCCGAAGGCAAGTTGCTCAAAAGTTATTTGGAGCATCCGGTGGCGATGAGTGCGCTGTCATCCCGGCGGTATATTGTAAAGGAATCTGATAAGGCCGGTGGTTCTGGTGCGAGCTTTCTGGTGCGCTGGATTGCGGAAGGCGAAGTGAATGTACCGGTGGTGGAAACCGTTATGATTGGGACGCGGAACCAGCAGGGGATTTCTTTTGTTTCGCGCGGTATGGCCATTCAGGGTGCGGCGAAATAACCTGAAAATAGAATGGTAAAGAGGGTCGGGAGGAATGTGATGAATCTGGTTGTGGTCTGTACGGATACGTGGCGGAGCGATTATCTGGGGTGCTATGGAAATGACTGGATCCAGACACCGAATCTGGATCGACTGGCATCTGAAGGAGTCCTGTTCCGGAATTTTTATGCGGAGGCGTTGCCCACGCTGTGTGCACGTACTGTGTTTTACACGGGACGGCATCTGTGGCCGGGCTGGGAAGTGCGGGAGCATCGGGGAGACAACCTGGGATACCAACCGGGCTGGCATCAGGTGCCTGAGGCATCTGTGACGCTTGCAGAAGCGTTGCAGAAAACAGGTTATACGACGGCACTGGTGAGCGATCTGTACCATCAGTTTAAGCCAACAGGAAACTGGCATCGGGGGTTTTATTCCTGGGAGTGGATCCGGGGGCAGGAGCAGGACCGGTATATTACGGGGCCGAGAGAAGCGGTAGATCTGTCTCCATACATGCGGGAGGGGACGTACGAGCAGCGGCGGTTCCAGGGATTGGAACAGTATTTGTTAAATCAGCTGGATCGGAAAGAAGAGGCGGATTATTTATGCGCCCAGGTTTTACAGAAGGCAGGAGATTGGGTGCGAAGGAATGGAAGGAATCAGCCTTTTATGTTGTGGTGCGAGTGTTTTGATCCGCACGAACCGTGGGATCCACCCCAGGAGTATGCAGACCGATATTGCCCGGACTACGAGGGGCCAGAGTGGATCTCGCCGCCGGGTGAAGTGTCGCAGGTGTCCGGAATGGAGCTGGATCGCATTCGGGCGCTGTATGCCGGGGAATGTAGCCTGGTGGATACGTGGGTGGGACACCTGTTTGGTGTGCTGAAAAAAGAGGATTTGTGGGACGATACGGCCGTGGTATTTGTGAGTGATCACGGGACAAATTTGGGTGAGCGCGGGATGATCCGGAAACGGCCCTGGACGCTGGAGAGCCAGGAGACCCGCCTGCCGTTGATTGTGCGCCATCCGGACACCGGGTTCGCCGGTCAGAAGGTGGATGCGCTGCTCCATGCACCGGATTTGGCACCCACGTTGCTGAAGCTGTTAGGGCAGGATGTACCGGAGACGATGACGGGGCAGGATTTCTGGCCGGTGGTTACGGGTGAGGTAGAGGGGTTGCACGAGGAGGTGGTATCGGCATATGGCCCATACGCAGCACTGCGGAACAGGGAGTGGTTATACACAACGCGATATGCGGCGGAAGGTGCGATGGGTCGTGCAGAGACGGTACCGCCCCGGTTGAGCCGGACGGAGGCTGAACTGGAGGATGTGGGTGAAGCGTTTCCAGAAGTTATGGAAGAGATGGAGGCCCAATTGCGCAAGCGGCTTGAACAGCCCGGGTGAGCCTACTGGAATCGCTTACTGTACCTGTAGCCGGCAATTTGCCGGTTTTTGAGTTTCGTGTGATGAAATGTGTCCGGAAGGTTGTTTCCAGGTACGAATGTACACCATTAAACAGGGATTTTTAACGTGCCGCAAACCAGGCTGGAACCGAAGTTGATTTCTGTTTTGAAGGAGGGGTATTCGCGCGAGCAGTTTTTTAAAGATCTGACGGCCGGTGTGATTGTGGGGGTGGTAGCATTGCCGCTGGCCATCGCATTTGCCATTGCATCAGGGGTGAAGCCGGAGCAGGGATTGTACACGGCGGTGATCGCCGGTTTTTTGATTTCGGTCCTGGGCGGTAGTCGCGTACAAATTGGCGGTCCTACGGGCGCGTTTATTGTGTTGATTTACGGGATTGTGCAGCAACACGGATACGACGGCCTGGCGGTGGCTACTATGATTGCAGGTGTGCTGCTGGTGGGCATGGGCTTGTTACGATTGGGGTCGGTGATTAAGTTTATCCCTTACCCGGTTACGGTAGGTTTCACGGCGGGGATTGCGTTGATTATTGCGGCCGGGCAGGTTCGAGATTTTCTGGG
>JAQCGA010000142.1 GCA_027619145.1 bacterium
TGATGCCTGTCAGATCTGTGTTGATTGTAGACGACCATTTACCGAGTGTGGAACTGCTCGAAGCCTATCTATTGCCCGAGGGGTATCGGATTGAGAAAGCGCAGAACGGGGAAGAAGCGATGAGCCAGATCGCAAAAAACCCTCCAGATCTGGTATTGCTGGATGCCCTGATGCCGCGTCTGAATGGATACGAGGTCTGCCGGAAAATTAAAGATAATCCGGGCACATCTTCCATTCCGGTGGTTATGGTTACTTCGTTGAAAGACCCTGCAGACAGGGCGCGTAGTGTAGCAGAGGGTGCCGACGATTTTCTCACCAAACCGGTTGGGCGCTGGGAGCTGCTCGCACGGGTACGGTCTCTTCTACAGACCCGGAGTTTGCGCGAACAACTGGAATTCTACCGAAAAGAGCGGACAGAAGCGGGTGAGCCCCAGGACCTGGCGTTGGAGTCCATTGTACACGATTTGAAGAATACGCTTACTGTTGTGGAGAGCAACCTGGAATTGATCGAGATTAAGAAAATGCAAGATTCGCAACATCAGTTGGATACTTCCAGACATCATTGCAGGATTCTTTTTCATATGATTCAGGATCTGGCGGAAGTTGCTAAGTTAGAAGCAGGTACAATGCATCTTTCGAGGAAGCCTGTAGAATTGGGCGATCTGATTCGGCAGTGTGTCAACGAGTTTTCGGTAGCCTCAAAAGCAAGAGAGAAGGAGATTTTACTGGACCTGAGTCCAGAACTCCCGAGTCTGGTTGGAGATTCCCATGTATTGTACCGGGTGATTTTTAACCTGGTTGCGTGTGCGATCCGTTTCACCGGGCAGGGTGGCTCTGTTTTGGTGGTTGCCCGGAAAGAGGGCGAAGTTCTCCGGGTAGCCGTTACAAGCCAGGGTGAGCCGATGCCCGCATCCCTCTTGGCAAAAGCCTTCAACAAGACGGCTTATCTGGCCGAGAGCGGGCAGGCAGGAAGAGGTTTGAGCCTGGCGTTTTGCAAACTGGCCGTAGAGGCCCACGGTGGCAAGATCTGGGCTGAATGCAAACCGGGGACTGGAAATCGGTTTACTTTCGAATTGCCGTTGGCTTTGAGTGTTGCATGATGTTATAACATGATATTATAATATGTTATATTATGTGGTGTTATGAAGCGTGGGTTTGTGGCCGCACGGAGATGCCGAATGTGCGGCGGTAAACTGTAACCTTTTTGTAGATTGGAGCGGAGAGGATGGCAAAGTTCGATTTTGCCCATATATCGAATGCCGCATATATTGAAGAAATGTACGAGCGGTATCAGACAGATCCGGATTCTCTGAGTGATTCATGGGCCGCTTTTTTTGCGGGCTTTGAGCTGGGAGGAGAAAGGGGACAGGCAGATGCACCCTTGGGAACGGACGGCGATATGGGCAAGGGCGTTCATGCCCTGGTGCATGCCTACCGTTCCATGGGCCACCTGATTGCAAGTATGGACCCGCTTCATTACAAACGCCCTCCACAACCCCTGCTGGAAATGACCGAGTACGGTTTTACCGATGCGGACCTGAGCCGCCAGATCGGCAAAGCCAGTTTTGTGGGTTCAACCGACGGCACGCTACAAGACCTGATTGAGAAGTTGCGCATGACGTACTGCCGCTCGATTGGTGTAGAGTATACCGAGATTCCTTATAAGAGCCAGCGAGAATGGTTGCAGAAGCAGATGGAGCCCATTCTCAACCGGCCCAAATTTTCTAAATCGGCGTGTCGGGATATTCTGGAACAGTTAATGGCAGCCGAGGCTCTGGAGCAATTTGTTCACACAAAATATATTGGCTACAAACGGTTTTCGATTGAGGGTGGCGAGGCTCTGCTGCCTCTGCTGACTACGATGGTGGAAACCGGCGCGGCATTGGGTGTGGAAGAAGTGGTGATGGGTATGGCTCACCGTGGCCGTTTGAATATTCTGGCGCATCTGATGCATAAGCCCTACGAAATGATTTTTGGTGAATTTGAAGGTACGCCGCCGGACGATGATTCGGAAGGTTCCGGGGATGTGAAATACCATATGGGGTTTTCGCACGATTACAAAACACGCGATGGCCTGAAGGTACATCTTGCCCTGAGCCCCAATCCGAGCCATCTGGAACTGGTGAACCCTGTGATTGAAGGGATTGTGCTGGCCAAACAGGAGTATCTGAAAGACGTGCAGCACAGCCGCGTGGTGCCCATTCTGATTCACGGGGATGCTTCGTTCACAGGACAAGGCCTTGTGCCCGAAACGATGTGTCTGTCTCAACTGGATGGGTATGATACGGGCGGGACGATCCACGTGATTGTGAATAATCAGATTGGATTCACGGCCATGCCGCACCAGACACGGTTTACGTCGTACCCTTCGGATACAGCAAAAATCATCCATGCACCCATTTTCCATGTGAATGCAGACGATCCGGAGGCCGTGGTACACGTGGCTCAAATGGCAATGGCCTACCGGCAGGCGGTGAAGGCGGATGTGATTATTGATATGTGGTGTTACCGCCGGTACGGGCATAACGAGGCCGACGATCCTGTATTCACGCAGCCGTTGCGGTACAAAGAAATTGAGAAGCATCCAACGGTAGGTGCGCTGTATGCCCGATATTTGCAGGAACACAATCTGATTACGGAAGAGGAAGTTGCCCAGATCCGCGAGGACCAGAAACAGCGGCTGGACAACGCCCTCGAAGCGGCCAAACAGCACCGCGTGCAGGAACATATGCGGGCTTTTGGTGGGTTGTGGAAAGGTCTTTCGCGGGCGGGAGGCGATTGGAGTTCAGATACGCGGGTGGGTGGGCCCGCCCTGGTGGATATTGCCAAGAAGGCTACGGTGATTCCGGAGGATTTCTCGGCGTACCCGAAATTGCAGCGCCTGCTGAAAGCCCGGCGGGATATGGTGATGGACAAGATACCGATGGACTGGGGTTGCGCGGAAATGCTGGCATTCGGTTCGCTGTTGCTGGAGGGGGTTCCTGTACGTCTTTCCGGACAAGACAGCCAGCGGGGTACGTTCAGCCACAGGCACGCTGTGTGGCACGACGTGGAGACGGGCAAAGAATATGCTCCGTTGGCGAACCTGTCTCCAGAACAGGGGCCTTTTACCGTGCTCAATAGCATGCTTTCAGAGCTGGCTGTTCTGGGGTTTGAATATGGTATCAGTTCGGCGGACCCACGCAGGCTGACAATCTGGGAGGCGCAGTTCGGCGATTTTTCCAATATGGCCCAGCCTATTATCGATCAATTCATTGCCAGTGCGGAGTCCAAATGGAAAAGGATGAGTGGTTTGGTGATGCTGCTGCCGCACGGATTTGAAGGACAGGGTCCAGAACATTCGAGTGCAAGGCTGGAGCGCTATCTGTCTTTATGTGCAGAGAACAATATGCAGGTGTGTTGCGCCACGACTCCAGCTCAGTATTTTCACTTGCTGCGCCGACAGATGCACCAAAATTTCCGCAAGCCGCTGGTGATGATGATGCCCAAGAGCCTGCTTCGCCACAAAGACTCTACTTCTGAAATGGCGGATCTGACACAACGAACGTTCCAGCCGGTGATTGATGACCCGGCAGAGCCGGCTCCGGAGGGTGTTCGCCGCATCGTTTTCTGTACGGGCAAAGTTTTTTTTGATTTGAAAGAAGGCCGCGAAACGCGCAAGGTGGATTCAGTGGCTCTGGTCCGCATTGAGCAGCTCAATCCATTTCCGTTTGATGAAGTTGGGCAGGTGCTTCAAAAGTACACCGCTGCCGAGGAGATTTTTTGGGCGCAGGAAGAGCCTCAGAATATGGGTGCCTGGGATTTCACGGAACCGAAGATTCGGAAGCTGTTGGAAAACAAGCAATCGGTGGTTTATGCTGGCCGGCCAGCTACGGCAAGCACAGCCACCGGGATTCAGAAGGTGCACCTGGAGCAACAGAAAGCCGTGGTGGACCGGGCACTGGACTTTTGAAAGCAGGAGACGGTATGGCCATAGATGTGGAAATTCCCGAATTGGGCGAGTCTGTTACGGAAGCGATTCTGGTGGAATGGTTGAAAAGTGACGGAGATCAGGTGGAGGTAGATGAACCTCTTTGTGTGCTGGAGACGGACAAGGCGAACGTGGAATTGCCTGCCCCAGTCGGTGGCGTTTTGCGCACCATTGCCAGCACGGGCGACACAATACAGGTAGGACAGGCAATTGCCCGGATTGAAGAAGGGGCGACTTCCGACAAGAAAACGGTGGCCCCAAAAGAAGAAAAAGAAGAAGCACCGAAAGACGCAGGCGGAGAAACCGGGTCCGATGCAGAAAAAGAAGGTCCGGGACTGAGTCCGGCGGTTCGGCGCCTGGTGACGGAGCACGAGTTGGATCCTTCCCAGATCAAGGGGTCGGGAAAAGGGGGGCGCCTGATCAAGCAGGATGTTCTGGAATATATAGATTCACAAAAGAATGTAGAGCCGGAGAATGTGCCGCAATCGGAGAAGAAGCCAGTAGAAAAGCAGGCTCCAAAGTCTGTGCCTGAGGATGGCGATTTCGACAACAAGGGGGTTCGGCGTGTGCAGATGAGCAAGTTGCGGCTGCGAATTGCACAACGTCTGGTGAGTGCGCAACAGACAGCGGCGATGCTCACGACATTTAACGAGGTGGATATGAGCGGGGTGTTTGCCCTGCGGAAATTGTACAAAGAACGCTTCCAGGAAGTACATGGGATTTCGCTGGGATTGATGTCCTTTTTTGTGAGGGCCTGCGCGCTGGCGCTGGAGGAGTTTCCGGATGTAAACGCGAGCATTGACGGCGAAGAGATTGTGTACCATCGGGATGTGCATTTGGGGATAGCTGTAAGTACGGAGCGGGGGCTGGTGGTGCCGGTTCTACGCAAGACACAGAACCTGTCTTTTGCTCGCATCGAATCTGAAATTAAACGTGTGGCAGGGGCTGCTCGGGATGGGAAATTGGGGTTGGATGAATTGAGCGGCGGGACATTTACGATTACCAATGGTGGGGTGTTCGGATCGATGCTTTCGACACCGATTTTGAATCCCCCGCAGACGGGCATTTTGGGTATGCACGCAATTCAGAACCGCCCGGTAGCTGTCGAAGATCGGGTGGAAGTGCGGCCCATCATGTATTTGGCTCTAACGTACGACCATCGGCTGGTGGACGGAAAGAATTCGGTTTCGTTTCTGGTGCGGGTGAAGCAACTTGTGGAAGATCCTGCCCGAATGATGCTGGAAGTCTGATGAAAAAGTAAAAAGGCAAAAGTAAAAAGTGAAAAGTGGTTTTTCTTTTGTCTTTTGAAAGGGGATTGCTGTGGCAGAGACATCGTTTGACTTGCTGGTAATTGGTGCCGGTCCGGGTGGGTACGTCGCGGCCATTCGGGGGGCTCAACTGGGAATGAAGGTGGGCTGTATTGAGAAAGAGTCGCTGGGGGGCACCTGTTTGAACGTGGGGTGTATTCCCAGCAAAGCACTGTTGGAGTCCAGTGAGCTGTACGAGCAGGCCCGGACGAAGTTCAAAAAGCACGGCATCCAGACGGGAGAAGTTGGACTGGATCTGGGCGCGATGATGAAACGAAAAGATAGTATTGTACAGCGGATGACCCGGGGGATTGGTGGGTTGTTCAAGAAAAATCAGGTGAGTCATATTTCAGGAACGGCCCGGATTACCGGGCCTGGCAAGGTGGAAGTGGATTCCGGCGGGAAGAAACAGACCCTGACGGCGGCGCGCATTCTGATTGCTACGGGTAGCCGACCGGTCCAATTGCCCAATTTGCCGTTCGATGGAGAATACGTGCTGAGTTCTACGGAGGCCCTTGCGCTTGATGGGGTTCCAGAGCGCCTGCTGGTGATTGGTGCCGGTGCGATTGGGTTGGAGTTGGGTTCGGTGTGGAATCGCCTGGGTTCGGAAGTACTGGTGGCGGAATTGATGGATCATATTGTTCCTGGGATGGATAAGGAAATGGGTGCGGGGCTCAAGAAGTTGCTGGAAAAACAGGGAATTAAATTTCGCATGGAGACGAAGGCGGAGTCCTGCGAGATCCGGGATGGGAAGGTGCATTTACAGCTCAAGTCCAAAACGGAAACCACCGCAGAGGTGTGTGACCGCGTTCTGGTGGCTGTGGGTCGCAGGGCCAATACGGAAGGGTTGGGTGTAGAAGAAGTTGGGATCAATCTGGATGACCGCGGGCGAATTGCGGTGAACCCTAAGTTTGAAACCAGTGTGAGCGGTGTGTACGCTGTGGGCGACGTAATTGCCGGGCCAATGCTGGCTCACAAAGCGGAAGAAGAAGGAATTGCGGCGGTAGAGATGATGGCCGGGCAGGCGGGTCACGTGAATTATGATGTGATCCCCGGAGTGGTTTATACCTATCCCGAACTGGCGTCCGTGGGCCTGAGCGAGGAAGCTGCTGCCGAGAAAGGGCTCAAGGTGCGCCTGGGCAAGTTCCCGTTGATGGCCAACGGACGGGCACACAGTCTGGAAGCTGCGGACGGACAGGTGAAGGTGATCAGCGAAGAAGGGACAGACCGAATCCTGGGCGTTCATATTCTGGCGGCGCGGGCTTCAGAGATGATAGCGGAGGCTGTGGTAGCCATGGAGTTTTGCGCAAGTGCAGAGGACCTGGCACGAACCGTACACGCGCACCCAACGCTGCCCGAAGCGCTGAAAGAAGCCGCACTTGCGGTCGATGGACGTGCAATCCACATGTGAGATTTGGAGAGATTTACAGTACTGACCCCCGTTCATTTGAGCTGAGCGGGGGTTTTCTTGTTCAGCGGATTTTTTTGGCCGGTTGACGCTTGACAGAAATTGAAAGATTGCATAATTTTGGAAAGTCATTTTTGAATCAAAATCAAGGATACGGAACCACGGGCAACGTCCATAGGAGAGCGTGTATGATTGTGGGACACGATTCGCTGGTGATTCGGGAGAATCGGTTAGATGATTTTTTCAACCAGGTACTGGCAGTTCAACGCGGTACGGTGATGACGACGGAGTCTTCCCGGTGGGAGACATATGCGGTGGGAGATTCAACGGGGACGCATCTCACGGTAAAAGATGCATCTGGCGGGATGCTGGGCGAATTCGTTTTTGGGCAGTCGAAGACCGATTGGAGCCGGAACTATGTTCGAGTGAAGCCAGAGGCCCCGGTATATTTGACGGATAAGAATATCACATTCTATTTGAATCCCGGTGCGATGTACTGGGGACAGACGCCACCACCTTCTACGGCTCCATCAGACTCGGTGGGGGTCGAGGTGGACCCCCCTGTGCCGGTGTCAGCTCCGGAGTGAACGCGGGGTAAACAGGGTTGGTAAGGCAGGCCGGAGAGATTTGACCTCCGGCCTGTTCTCTTGTACTGGACCTGCGGGGTTCGGGTGGAGAAAAATACCTGTTGATTTCAATGTGGAGGGTGTTATCTTGCTGGACGCTTCCAGCAAGTGAGACGCTTGTGATTGACACGGATGGAGAAAGATAAGATATGCGCGAATATGAGATTATGTTCAATAGCCGAAACTCGGCGAACTATGCAAAGCCGATTTCGGCCTTTCTGATAGAGCCTGAGAGGTTGGATGCGCAGACAGGGCTGATGCATTTTGCCCATGGATGGGGCGGGAACCGCTACCAGTACCGGGAGATGCAGCGGGAGTTTTCGGACCGGTACAATCTGGTGTGTGTGGCTACAGAGTACCGGCAAAGCGGGTACGATTTTGATGCAGTCACGGGGAAAGGCGCGTACTTGCCATATGATGCAAGCCATTTTCAGGTGATTGATTGCTTAAACGCGGTGCGGCACGTACTCCGGCTCTATCCGGGCATCAACCGGGAACGGGTGATCGATTTTGGAGGAAGCCAGGGGGGGCATGTGGCCATGCTGATGAGCATTTTTAGCCCGTGCACGTTTGCGCTGGTGATTGGCGCGTGCGGGATTTCGCACCTGGACGAGAAGTGGGTGCAGGCTTCGGGCCGGGAGTTTGGTGCGGACGAACTGGCAATTCGCAATGTGGTGCGTATGGCGGATCGGGTGCAATGCCAGGTGGTATTGATGCACGGCACGGCCGATGAGACGGTGCCGGACCGACACACGCGGATGCTGGAACAGGCATTGCTAGATGCGGGCAAGACCGTGACGTCGAAGTATTATGAAGGAGGAGACCATGCGCTGGGGCCAGTGACGAACAGGCGGGACAGTGTGGTGGAAATGGCGGATGGTCTGATCGATTCTGCGCGGAATACGAACGTGGATGATTTTACGGCCGGGCGTGAGGTACGGATCCCGTGTGAGACAAAGTCTTTTGTAATTGACTGGTCAAAGGCGCCGGATGATGTGGCGTTGACGCGGTGGGAACAAAAGTAAAGACGAATGTCACGCAAAGGCGCAGAGACGCAAAGGGAGAACCGGGGGTACGAGGTTTCGTGTTCACCCGGTCTTCGGGAGACTGATTGAAAGGAAGTGTAATGTCGATGATCTGGGGTGG